>WQWD01000185.1 GCA_009785545.1 Treponema sp.
CTTGAGCGAACATTGACAGTGGGAATCGTTTCCGGTTTGGGACGCCCGATTCAAGCCTCTCGAAACCGAATAATCCGAGACATGATTCAGACTGATGCCTCAATCAACCCCGGCAATTCTGGCGGTCCGCTTTTGGATACACAGGGCAGAATGATTGGTATCAACACGATGATTTACTCTCCGTCAGGCGGCTCTGTCGGTATCGGTTTTGCCGTTCCTGTCAATACCGCCAAACGTGTAGTTAACGAAATTATTTTGCACGGAAGAGTGCGCCGCGGCTGGATTGACGCTACTGTCGTTCAGCTTTTCCCAAGTCTTGTCCGCCACGCCAGACTGCCGGTTAATCAGGGGCTTCTTGTTTCACGCACCCGCAGAGACGGCCTCGCCGAAAGAGCGGGTTTAAGGCAAGGCTCAGAGCCTGTCCAATACGGACGCAGCCGAATCTACCTTGGTGGGGACATAATCACAGCCGTAAACGGTTTAAGGACAGACACCCTCGCCGACTTGTATGCGTCTTTGGAAGCTTCAAGACCGGGAGATGTCGTTTCTGTTGAAATTATCCGTGCCGGGCAGCCGCTTACTTTGCAGATAACGCTGGCTGATCGAGAAGAAGTTTTGAATTAGACGGCATAAAGGTTAGCAAACCCAATAACATAAAGGCTTATACTTTTGAAGCTGACACGATTCGAACGTGCGACCTTCAGATCCGCAATCTGCCTTTGTATGGAGTCAGGGTGTAACGCTGTTTTATCAGTGTGTGCCTTACTCTGCCCAATTCACAACTTGAATATTTTCGATTTTTTCAAAATGCCTTGAATTATTAGTTACAAGAATATAGTTGTTTTGAATGCAATATGCCGCTATTAATAAGTCACCATCATCAACAGTTATGCCGGTTTTACGTAATTTTATATAAATAGACAGTGCAAGATCCAATATACCTTTATTAATGCTATCAATGCCATGCTCTTCAAATAATTTTTCAAATGCCTGTAATTTGTTTTTTGATTTTGTTGACATTAGCCATTTCTTGATTTCAAAATAGACAAATGGCGGAATTAAGATATTGCAATTCTCCGCTTCGTTGTCTACCTTATCCTGTACTTTTGAATTTCCTTTCAAGTAATATGAGATGATATTGGTATCAAGAGCATATTTCATAAAGCTTTAATTTCTTCCGGAGTTCTAAAGCGAATTCTAGCCGGTTCCCCTTCCAATACCTCATCGCTGGCTCTAATTACCCTGCTGAATTCTCGCCATGCGTTTAATTGTTTTTGTCTTATGTCCTTGTCAGTTTCTTCAATGCTCAAAGTCGCTTTTTGTCTGCCTTTGATATTGGTAAGCGGTTTTTCGGGTACAAATACACCGTTCTCAAAAAATCCTTCCACGACTAGCATCAGAATCTCCCTGTTTTGCTATATAGTTAATTTGAAGCTGACACGATTCGAACGTGCGACCTTCAGATCCGCAATCTGATGCTCTATCCAGCTGAGCTACAACTTCTTCTAACAAGGCTTTCGCCTTGAGTTCATTACAGCAACGCTTCGTTTCGAATCCTGGTGATTACTGTAATGTTTAGTTTCTCTACTTCTAGAAAGAAACTTGGCAAATCTTTTGCCATACGGAGCAGGAGGGATTCGGGGTTCCAGTCGCAAACTTCCTGTTTGCTCCTTCCACCCCCGCCTGCGCGTTGCCCGGTGCATCCCTGCACCGAAGATTTTTTTAACAAGGCTTTCGCCTTGAATTCATTACAGCAACGCTCCGTTTCGAATCCCGGTGATTACTGTAATGTTTGGTTAATTCCCTAATTGGGAATTATTTGGCATACTTTCTATGCCATACGGAGCAGGAGGGATTCGAACCCTCGGTACCCTTTCGGGGTACAACTCCTTAGCAGGGAGCCCGATTCGGCCACTCTCGCACCGCTCCAAGTTTGTTTGTCGAATCTCTTTGGCAAATCTTTTGCCTACGGAGCAGGAGGGATTCGGGGTTCCAGTCGCAAACTTCCTGTTTGCTCCTTCCCCCCCCGCCTGCGCGTTGCCCGGCACATCCATGTGCCGGATATTTTTTTACAAGGCTTTCGCCTTGCGTCCATTACAGCAACGCTCCGTTTCGAATCCCTCAGCTCGCTGCAACGTTTAGTTTTCTCTCCTTTTCGAAAGAAACTTGGCAAATCTTTTGCCACACGGAGCAGGAGGGATTCGAACCCTCGGAACCTTTCGGCTCAACGGTTTTCAAGACCGCCTCCTTCAACCGCTCGGACACCGCTCCAATGATCAAATTATACAAAAAACGATGTCGTTTGTCTACCTGTAAACCTAATATAATATAATATAATGAAAATTGATTGATTGAGTCAAGATGTGATCAGCGTATGGTGTTATTTGTTAGGTTGTCCATAATGCCGCAATTGGAACTGCAAGCATACCGTTACCAAATGATACTGTGTCTTCGCCTGAGTATAAAATAACCCCTCTGTATGGCCTATTTTTTGCTATATTTTCTCTGAACCAAAGCTGTGAAGCAAAATCTTTTTTTGATAAATTGCGGCCTGCTTTAACTTCGATTCCTGCCAAACCTTCATCTTCTTTTTCTACAATAAAATCTATTTCTCGCTTTTTTATGTCCCTGTATTGGTAAAGAGAATAATCACTGTCTAAATCAATTTGTGCTGCCAATTCCTGAAAAACAAATGTTTCCATTAATTTTCCGCTTCTGTCAGGATTCAGTTTAACATCTTCTCTTTTCCAATTTAATAATGATGTCATTAAACCTGTATCTGTCATGTAAATTTTTGATTTTTTCCCAACTAATTCATAATCGGTTTTTATCCATGGCATTACCCTTTCAAAAATAAATAGAGATTCTAATGCGTTGGAATAGGCATCTAATGTCGGTCTTGATACTTCTAACAATGTTGTTATTTTGGATTTATCCATGAATTTACTTGACCAGCCTGCCAAAATTTTTACTAAATCTTTTACAACATCATACCGGCGTATATTATCAATGTCGTTTAGGTCTTTTTTTATCATACTGTCCACATAATCTCTATGCCATTCTTTGCGTTCTTTTTGCTCACTGATACGTAAAACTTCAGGATAGCCGCCTCGAAAAGACAAATCAAAAATTGTATCTTTATCGTAACCTTTTATCTGCATGGGAAAATCACCTGCAAAAAGCCTCTGAAGAAATGTTGGTTTTTCTCCCAGTATTTCTCCAACAGTTAAAGGACGCAGCCTGATATGTTTGATACGCCCTGCCAAGCTATCATCAATAGTTGAGATTGTTTGTAAGTTTGTTGAGCCGGTTATCAGGTATTGCCCTGGTCGGTTATCTTTATCAACTGCAAGTTTTATTTCAGACATGAGATGCGGGACTTTTTGAATTTCATCAATAACTAAAGTGGCAGAGGCAGGGTTTTTAACAAATTCATTAGGATCATTGCAAGCCGCCCGAAAAAGGGCAGTATCATCCAATGAACGAAAAGCACTATCATCACAAATAACTTGTTTTGCCAGCGTGGTCTTTCCGATTTGTCTTGCACCAGATATTGCAACTACACGCCTATTTTTTAAAGCTTTTAAGGTGTTTTCAACCTGCCACCTTTGATACCCATTGCTCATACTTTTATTTTACCAAAATTGGTAGAATTTGTAAAGTAGAATTGGTAGAATTTGTAAAGTAGAACTAGTAGAATTTGTAAAATAGAATTAGTAGAATTTGTAAAATAGAATTAGTAGAATTTGTAAAACAGAATTAGTAGAATTTGTAAAACAGAATTGGTAGAATTTGTAAAATAGAATTAGTAGAATTTGTAAAAAAAGTGGGGAACAAAACGCTTCATAACTGAGGTTGTCTCGAAACTAACGGGGCTTTGAGACAACCTCTACTAACTACATTTCCTACTGCACCCTAGTTGTTTGTCGTACTTGGCTTTCTCTGAATCCGTCGATTTCTCTGACGATAGCAAGCCAATGGGTTGCTTCTCTCTCTGAAGTATATGGACCGAGCCGTACACGATACCAAATTCTGCCGTTTACATTGCGTGTTTCAATGATTGACACAAGCCCTTGGGAAGCGAGACGTTCTCTTGCGTCTTCGGCTCTGATCATTGCGGAAAAAGCGCCTGTCTGAACCCAATAGTCATGGACGGTTCTTGTGGGCGCAGGCCTTGGTGCGGGAGCCGGTGTTGGCGTTGTCCGGGGAGCCGGAGTCGCAGTTGTCGCAGTGGCGGCGGTCGGAGCGGTCTGGCGTGCGGGCGGCTGTGTAGCCACGGCTGGAGTCGTTGGAGCCGGGGTAGGAGTCGCTGGAGGTCTTACAACAGGTGCTGCGGGAGCCTGAGGCGTGTCAGGGATTGCAGTTACTGTAGTTGGCGGTCTTGGGATTTGAATGGTTACTCTTTCTCCGTCATTTCTGTCGGCAATGGCAACTTCGGGTCTTTCTTCCAAAATAGGTGCTGTTGGAATATCTGAGATTTCCGGCTCTGCAGGCTCAGCCGACTCTGCAGGAATATTGTCTGCAATGTCCTGAATAGGTCTTGCGCCAGTGGGCGGAATTGTCGAGACAAACGTTGCTTCCTGTGTTTGTGCGCCGGGTGTCAGAATTACCAATGAGACAGTAATTGTTATAAGCAAAAATACACCAACAGAAACTGCTACCAGCAGTAATTTTTTCATTTCTTTATCCATGTATGATCCCTTCCAAAATTTTATCGATTTGGTTTTTTAATGTTTGATTTCGGGAGCATAAACCTTTTTTATACAATCCCGAGTTTTCTACTTTATAAGTTTCGGCATAAATTGGGTTGGCATTTATAGGTAAATAATAACTGTGAAAATCCTTTTGACTGGCAAACCGCCTGATAATTTCCCGACATGGAAGCCTGTCCCGCCGTTTTGCCCTAAAAAACCTCGTTAAAAAAGGAGCTGTAACGATGATAATGCGATCCAACCTGTTAAAAACGGATGATTTGTGGAGGAGGGCGGCGTTCACCACACAATGATTGCTTTGGGCTGCTACCCACACATCGGTTAGACGGTTTGCTTCGGGGTGTACTATTGCTTCAAGTGCGGCAAGTTTTTCCGGCTTGCCAAACACACGCTGCCCCAAAAGCCGCTTGTCAAGGGAGCCATCGGCTTTTATCAGATCATTGCCAAAAAGAGCCAAAATTTTAGGCTTTTCGGTTTCCAGCGCCTGATGCCCCAGTTTATCGACATCAAGAACTGGAAGCCCCCGTTCTTCGAGAATGGCGGCAACATGATTTTTTCCTGCGCAATATTTGCCTGTGAGTCCTATGATCATACTTTATGTATCGGTAAATATAGCCCTTTAATTTTACTTATTGTA
>WQWD01000186.1 GCA_009785545.1 Treponema sp.
CCCGAAGAAAGAAAAATCCAACGTTTGTTCAGAAAGCCTGAAGTATCAACTTTGATAAAACGCTGCAATGATTTTGGCGCAGGCGGCGTGAGTGTAGCGATTGGTGAACTGGCTGATGGACTTGATATAAACCTTGATAAGGTTCCAAAAAAATACGAAGGACTTTCTGGAACAGAGCTTGCAATTTCGGAGTCACAGGAACGCATGGCGGTTGTGGTTTCGGCAAATGATGCGCCAAAATTCGTAGCTCTTGCGAGCGAAGAAAATTTAAACGCTGTTGTTGTAGCTGATGTAACAGATACGAATCGGCTCGTTATGCGCCATAATGGGCAGGCAATCGTTAATTTATCAAGAGAATTTTTAAATACCAATGGAGCAAAACGTAAGGCAAATGCCAAAGTTAGACATCCGAATGTGTGCGATTTTTTTAACACAAAAATAGAACATTCGTTTGCAGAGCGGCTTTCCTCTCTTGATATGTGCAGTCAAAAAGGATTGATACAGCAATTTGACAGTTCAATTGGAGCCGGAACAGTACTCATGCCGTTCGGCGGGAAAAACCAATCCACACCGGCGCAGGTTATGGCTGCAAAAATACCCGTTTTAAACGGAGAAACAAATACCGCTGCGATAATGGCGTACGGTTACAATCCCTATTTGTCGGAAGCCAGCCCTTTCCATGGAGCAGTATACGCCGTTCTTGATTCCGTTGCAAAAATTGTTGCGGCAGGCGGAGACTTCAGAAAAATTTATCTGACTTTTCAGGAATATTTTGAAAAGCTCGAAAACGATCCAGCCCGCTGGGGAAAACCTTTGTCTGCATTGTTAGGTGCATATCATGCGCAGATAAAATTGGGAATCGCCGCAATCGGCGGCAAGGACAGCATGAGCGGCTCGTACATGAATCTCAATGTTCCGCCGACTTTGATTTCATTTGCTGTTACTCCTGCCGATGTCCGATACATAACGTCTAACGAATTCAAAAAACCGAATCACAAAGTTATGTTGATAGATGTTCCTATGGATAACGAATATATGCCTGATTTTGAGGCGGCTGTGAAATTGTATGATGAAGTACACAGTAAAATTCGTGAAGGAAAAATACATTCGGCTTATGCGCTTGGGGCTGCCGGAATTTCCGAAACAATAAAGATGTGTTTTGGCAACGAAATTGGATTGAACTTTGATACTAATTTAAACCTTTTTGTTCCACGCTTTGGCAGCCTTGTCCTCGAAGTATCAAATGATTTTGAAATGCAATCGGCAAAACTGATAGGACGAACCACCGATAACAAAACAATTGTTAACGGCGAAGAAACTGTATTGCTGGAGGATTTGCAAAAAATATGGGAAGCGCCGTTAGCGGACATTTTTCCATCTTTCGGCAATGAAACGCCGTACTTGCACAAAAAATTTACAAAAAAAACCGAAAAACGCCCGTCAGTTAAAATTGCAAAACCGCGCGTGTTTATTCCAGTATTTCCCGGAACGAATTGCGAATACGATTCTGCAAGGGCGTTTGAAAAACATGGCGCTGTCGTAAATATTTTTGTTATAAACAACATGACTCAGGCGGATATTGAAGCTTCATTAAAAGGCTTAACTCAAGGCATAAACAACTCACAAATTGTAATGCTACCAGGCGGGTTCAGCGCCGGAGATGAGCCCGATGGTTCTGCTAAATTTATTGCTACGGCGTTCCGCAATCCGCAGGTGAAAGACGCTGTCCACAATCTGTTAAATCAGCGTGACGGACTTGTACTTGGTATTTGTAACGGTTTTCAGGCGCTGGTGAAACTGGGGCTTGTACCTTACGGCGAAATTCGCGATACGCTTGACATCGAGCCGACATTAACTCACAATAAAATTGGGCGGCACATTTCCTGTATGGTAAAAACCGAAATTGTTTCCGTGCTTTCACCGTGGCTGATGTATCATAACACGGGCGAACAGCATATAATTCCGATTTCTCACGGTGAAGGTCGCTTTACTGCTCCGCCGAATGTTATCGAAGGCTTAATAAATAACGGGCAGGTAGCGACACAATATGTCGAGTTTAATCCTAACGGCTCGACATCTGCAATAGAAGGTCTTACAAGCCCTGATGGAAGAGTTTTCGGCAAGATGGGGCACAGCGAACGTTACGGAATAAATACCGCCAAAAATATTCCCGGCGACAAAGAGCAAAAAATCTTTAAAGCAGGGATTGATTATTTTAGATAAGGAGCTGACATGAAACACATCTATGAAGGTAAAACAAAAACAGTTTTTGCGCTTGATAACGGCAATTATCTTTTAAAATTTAAAGATGATGTAACAGGCACAGACGGCGTTTTTGATCCGGGTGCAAACACAGTAGGGCTTTCCATCGAAGGAATGGGTAAGGCCGGACTCAGGCTGACTACACATTTTTTTGAATTGCTCAAAGCAGCCGGAATTAAAACTCATTATGTTAAGTCAGACATCGAAAACAATACAATGGAAATTCTTCCTGCCGCAGTTTTCGGAAACGGCATTGAAGTAGTTTGCCGCTTTAAGGCAACGGGAAGTTTCATGCGCCGTTACGGGCAATACGCAAAAGAGGGGCAGGACTTAAATGCGTTTGTCGAAGTTACTCTCAAAGATGACGAACGTGAAGATCCGCCAATCACCAAAGATGCACTAGCGGTTCTTAACATACTTAACAATGACGAATACGACTCATTAAAAGAACAAACACAAAAAATCTGCAAGATGGTAAAAAACGAACTTGCAAAATTTAACTGCGAACTCTATGACATCAAATTGGAATTCGGGAGAAACAACGAGCAGGTTATTTTGATTGACGAAATTTCCGGCGGCAATATGCGTGTTTACAAAGACGGCGAAATTGTCGCCCCGTTGGAGTTGGCTAAAATTGTTAAAGACAACTCCAACTTAGCCGAATAGAAGCCGACCCGCCAAAAAGCGGCGAGCATATGCATTTTGTTAAATGCAATTTGGTCATAATATAGGGCATAGATAAAATTTTATATTGACAATGTAAGGTAAAATAATATATTATTGGATTATGAAAAAGTTCATTAGCGTTTTCCTTATATCAATATTATTTCTTTTTGGCTGTAAATCACGAAATAATATAAACATAAATCAATATCAAGATGGTATTGGTTATTATCAAGAAAAAATATTTAAACAAGAATTATATGCAATATCTACAATTGATGATATAGATTTAATATCTACAACAGAGACAATATTCAGAGTAACATTATTTGATGAACAACCAACGTATCCAATCTATATTGAGGGTAGACCACCTTATTTAATCTTTTCAAATAATAGTAGGGTGAATATATGGCAAGATCATCTTGGTATGTTCAATTTAAGAAATATTAGAAATATTAGAATTTTTAGTATGCCAAATAAAGAATCAGAATCCATGATAATTGATCGTTTACACTATGCTGCCTTGCTTAGAGTGCCTGAAACTGAAGATTGGCTTTATCTTTTTCGGTATGGTTTTATTTATGTATACGATTTTCCTAGTAATGAAAGCCGATTGGAATATGAACTGTTACAACGGTTTCCAAAATTTAGAAGATATGGTCCTTTATTGAAAATCCATCACAATAATAGAATAATAAGACTTTGGGATAGCGGGAATGAAAATAATTTTAAAGGAATAGAATTAGTGGCTTATTATGAGGAGCATGAAGAGATACTTATTAGACAAATTGGAGGGGGCGATTCTGTATTCCGTATTTATAATTTACGGTTAGAAAGTTTCACAAATTATATTGGTAATTTTCCTCGTTTCAATAGTTCTAGAGATTTAGTTATTTCAGCAAATGATGAGCAACGAAATCAAGCAAGAGTTAAAATATTTATGATTAATAACGGTGTATATACTGAAGTATTTAATGAAAGAATAAATGCTAATTCTATAGAAAGAATGTATTGGGTAAATAATGATGAGTTTAAAATGGAATTGTGGGAAGAAGGAAATATATTGATAAGAAGAAAAGGAACAAGCTTTGAAATAATTTATATTAATAAAAATTGACAAACTGCGCTTAACAGGATTGTATATGTGCCGCTGGAGGGCGGCAGGGTTACGTTAGGCGAGGTCATTCCGCTACGCTGCATTCCCACGCCTCACTGCACCCACAGTTTGCGGTTGCTGGTCTTGCTGCGCAAGCCCTTATTCGCAATCGCAAACCGTCGCCAACAATCGGAACGTTATGTGAAATACTAATAAATGTTTATAAAATAAATATTGATTAAAAATATATTTTGTGAGAAGATTACTTTATAAGTTTAAGATTTTATAGCATTTAAGAGGTGTATTTATGAAAGTTAGTATTTTTTTTGCCCTATTTATTCTTATATCCAATGTCGTTTCTGCAGACAATAATAATATTATTATTGATAATTATGAAGGAGCAATTATCAATTTTGAAACATCATTTTTTGAATTCTATTCTAATACAATTTCAGAAAGTTCTCAATGGCAATACTATGCAAATAATGTCATAAACTTCCATGAAGAAATAAATAGAATATTAAATAATAACAGAAATGTATTTACAGTCGATCAGATTGATAGAATATCAAAATTAAATAAGCGATTTGCATCATCATTTTTAATCAATGAACAAATAAATAGAATAGAGTTATCTCAAGACAATTTTAATGCAATTATTGTAAGAAATCTAGTTGATATAACAAATGTTAATATGCAAAATGTAGTTAATAGAAAACAGGAATTACAACAGTATATTAATATATTAATAGTAGTAATACAGTTAGTTCCGTTTTTAATTAATGAAGAACATGCTGCTAGAGTAGATAATTTATTGCATAGGCAAATTCAAATTAATGATAGATTGGAAAATTTGTATCAACAGCTTCGTCGCCTTTTGGCGACGTCATATACAACCGTAACATTATGTGAAGTAAAAACCTGAGTTTATCGAAAAATATCAATCCTTATATTTGTTTTTATAATTTTCCAATAATTTATTGTATTTTTTGTCCTCAATTTTTAATATTAAATATGACAACCCGATAGCAAAAAAATAGAAGATAAAAAAGAACAAGAAAAAAGCAAGCCATATTTGTAAATTATTTGCAGGAATCCATCCGAATAGCAATGAAAAAACAGATGCGGTTAAGAAGGATGTTAATAAAAAAAGAAAGGATCTCCAAATAAACGGCATTTTCGTAGCAATATTTTCTGAAAATAAAAATTTGGAAATAAAAGACATGATTAAAGCAAATGCGGCGGATTGCAAAATTATTGTATAAGGCAATCCCTCTCTCCCAAGAGCAAGTATAGAAGAAGAATATTGTATTTCAGGATAA
>WQWD01000187.1 GCA_009785545.1 Treponema sp.
CCGCTGACAGGTATGATGTCCCATTCTTCTTTTATGCCCAGATTTTTTCTGTGCAGCCTTATGTATTCTTCGGGAACCTCAAGCAACACAGAAAGGTATTTGTCGCCAAATCCGTCTTTTTTTGCCTTTATAAGCAAATTATCGGGGAGTACTCGTTTTTTATAACTGATGATTTCTTTTTCAAGAACTACCAGTTCATTCATTTGCTCAAGGAAATACTTTTTAATTTTTGTTATGTTATAAATTTCGTCTATGCTGACATCTCTGCGAAGCAGCTCATAAATGACAAAGTGCTTTTCGCTGTTTGGAAACGCTATTTTTTGAAGCAATTCTTCATTTGAAAGAGCCGTGAAATTTTTGGCAAACCCTAACCCGCTTCTTCCGATTTCGAGAGAACGTATCGCCTTTTGAAAAGCTTCCTTGTATGTGCGGCCAATGCTCATCACTTCCCCAACAGCTTTCATCTGTGTCCCCAGCTTGTCTTGTGCGCCGGGGAATTTTTCAAACGCCCACCTTGGAAATTTCAGTACAATGTAATCCCCATGTTGAGTGTATTTATCCATTGTGCCTTCTTTCCAGTAAGGGATTTCGTCGAGAGTAAAACCTGCCGCCAATAATGCAGAAACATAGGCAATCGGAAAACCTGTCGCTTTTGACGCAAGCGCCGAGGATCGGGATGTTCTGGGATTGATTTCGATTACTATTATTCTGTCGCTCTCAGGGTCATACGCCATCTGCACATTTGTTCCGCCGATTACGCCGATCTCTTCAACGATGTTGAATGCTGTCTGCTTGAGACGCTCTTGCACATCTTTGCTTGTGGTAATCATGGGAGAAGCGCAAAACGAATCACCTGTGTGTGTACCCATCGGATCGATATTTTCGATCATGGCAATTGCGATCATTTGGTTTTTGCTGTCACGGACAACTTCAACTTCCAGCTCTTCCCAGCCTAAAACACTTTCTTCTACCAGAACCTGTCCAATCATGGAAGCCTGCAAACCACGTGCTACAACGGCTTTCAATTCTTCCTCGTTGTAAACCACGCCGCCGCCGACACCTCCCATCGTATAGGCAGGCCTGATAACAACCGGGTAACCTAAATCCTGCGCAGCTTCTACTGCCTTTTCGACAGTTAACGCCTCGTGGCTTTTTGCCATTCCCACACCGATTTTATCCATCGCCATTTTAAACTCGATTCGATCTTCGCCTCGTCTAATAGCGTCAAGCTGAACACCGATTACTTCAACATTATATTGATCTAAAACGCCCGCCTTTTTCAATGCGGAGCTTAAGTTGAGCCCGGTTTGACCGCCCAAGTTAGGCAGCAGTGCGTCAGGTTTTTCTTTGGCGATAATTTCTGTGAGTCTATCGACATTTAAAGGTTCGATATATGTTACATCCGCTACAACAGGGTCTGTCATAATTGTAGCCGGGTTAGAATTGACTAAAATAATTTTGTAGCCCAAATTCCGCAGTGCCTTACAAGCTTGTGTTCCCGAATAGTCGAACTCACAAGCCTGCCCGATGACTATTGGGCCTGATCCAATAATCATAATTGTTTTAATGTCTTCCCTCTTTGCCATTTGATAAGCTCCTTCTTAAATTGTGTTTATAAATTTTTTAAGCCTGCACAAGGCCTCTTTTATATTGTCTATCGAATACGCATACGAACACCTGATATGTCCTTCGCCGCATTCGCCAAAAGCTGTGCCCGGAATTACAGCCAATCTCTGCTCATGTAAAAGTCTGTTGCAAAATTCTTCTGATGTCATGCCAAATTTTTTGATTGAAGGAAACAGATAAAATGCACCTAACGCTTCAAAGCAGTCTATTTCCATTTGACGCAGCTCTTTTAACATATAACGGCGTCTTGCGTCATATTCTTTCCGCATTGCCATGACGCTTGATTTACCTTTGCGTAACGCTTCAATACCGCCGTATTGAGCCATTGTCGGAGCGCACATGATTATATACTGATGAATTTTGAGCATAGCCGAAATGATTTCTTCGGAACCGCAGGCGTAACCCAGCCGCCACCCGGTCATGGCGAATGCTTTTGAAAAACCGTTTAGTACGATGGTTTTTTCATACATACCCGGCAATGAAGCGATACTGGTATGCGGCGTATCAGTGTATGTCAGTTCCGAATAAATTTCATCGCTTATTACGACTATGTCATATTCACGAAGCATCTCCGCAATGTTTTCCAGCTCGTCACGCTCAAGGATCGCTCCGGTGGGGTTGTTCGGGTAACAGATCATCAACGCTTTTGTTTTTTCCGTAATCCTTGATTTTATGCCGCTCGCAGTTACCCGAAAATTGTTTTCTGCATTTGTCGGAACAGACACGGGCACACCGCCTGCCATCAATACGCACGGCTTGTACGACACGAAACACGGCTCAACTATCAATACTTCGTCACCCGGATCGACAATGGCACGTAACGCTACGTCAATTCCCTCGCTCGCTCCGACAGTTACCAAAACCTGGCTTTCACTGTTGTATTTCAGCCCGTATTGCGTTGACATATAACGGCTTATTTCGTTTCGCAATTCCGGCATACCGGCATTAGACGTATACATTGTACGCCGCCGTTCCAGCGAGAAAATAGCTTCTTCACGAATGTTCCATGGTGTAATGAAGTCTGGTTCGCCGACACCCAGCGAAACGACATCCTTCATACTTGACGCAATATCGAAAAATTTTCGTATACCGGAATACGGTATATTACTGATTGTTCGCGCGACTACATTCTTCATGGAGATACTATCATCCTTTCGTCTTCGTCATTTTTTTCATTAAAAATTAAGCCGTGGTCTTTGAATTTTTTTAATACGAAATGAGTAGCCGTACTGAGAACAGATTCCAGGGGCGATAGCTTGTCGGAGACAAAACCTGCCACTTCATGCAGCGATTTTCCTTCGACGATGACTGCCAAATCATAAGCCCCCGACATAAGGGAAACTGACTTAACTTCGTCAAAACGTGAGATTCGCTCGGCAACACGATTAAAACCTTGCCCACGGGAAGGGGTTACTTTCACTTCGATTAAAGCCGTGATTGTATCGCCCTTTACCCTGCTCCAGTTGATAAATGTGCCGTACCCGCAAATAATCTGTTCGTTTTCCAATTTTGAGATTTCTTCGATAACTTCGGCTTCTGGTATGCATAATTGATTGGAGATTCTATCCGTCGTGAGTTTTGCGTTACATTCCAATAAACAAAGAATCTCATTTCGAATGTTTTCGT
Organism: Treponema sp.; assembly: GCA_009785545.1. Lineage (GTDB taxonomy): Bacteria > Spirochaetota > Spirochaetia > Treponematales > Breznakiellaceae > WQXQ01. The sequence continues at coordinate 3,253 of WQWD01000187.1, forward strand.
TTGTTTTTTTCATACGCTCTCCTCTAAAACTCAATCAATGTTTGCCGAATTGTAAACATATTGATCTTGATTCAGTTTAGTGTATTAAATTTGCCCAATGTTTGCAACTACAGATAAATGCTATACATTAGTGTAGCATAATTCTCAAAATTTTATCATTTTTTTCAAAAATTTTTTATTTTCAGTAAAGCGCCACGCATATACGAGCCATTAATAAGTATCACTTTTTAATAAGTGCAGTTTGGTATCAAGATTGATGTGACTATTCAATCTTTCAACAAAATTATTCGGAGGTTCAAAATGAACAAAGACAAAATAACGCCTATCCACGATTTTATTTACGAAATTCGCGGGCAAAAAGTAATGCTTGACAGTAATTTGGCAGCATTATATCAAGTTGAAGTTAAGGCACTTAATAGAGCTGTCAAACGTAACATCAAGCGTTTCCCCGATGATTTTATGTTTCAACTTAGTGACAATGAATGGGAGGTATTGAAAAGCCAATTCAACACCTCTGTTTTGCGGTGCCATATTGGCACCGCAAAAATGTTTGAAAAAACAAGGTATAATCCGTATGTTTTTACGGAACAAGGAATCGCAATGCTTTCCGGGCTTCTAAACAGCGACACAGCAATCAATGTAAATATCCAAATCATGAGAGCATTTGTAAATCTAAGGCACTATGTACTTTCGCAAGGCGGCACAAGTGAGCAAATTGCTGAGTTAAGAAAGCTCCTTATGCTCTACATTGAGAAAAACGACAAACGTGTGAATGACATCATCATCGCCTTAAATAATTTGATAGAAAAACCCAAACCGGCGAAAAAAATTGGGTTTTATACAGGGGATTAGGCGTGAGGTTCCATAACCTGAGATTTTATATTAGAATACCCCTATCTTAGGAAACTTTTGGGAACTACAAAATATGAGCAACATTGTTAAAAATACATCTAAGGCGGAAAAAATCGAAATGCAAAGCAAACCTCTTATATGAACAAACAATTGAGGCTGCCCGGCAAAACGGCAATTTTTTTGTGTGCTGTATTGTGGAGTACTGCCGGGTTATTCATTACGATTATTCCATGGCATCCGCTTGTAATTGCCGGTGGGCGAAGTTTCCTTGCGACAATTTTTTTGCTCGTTTTAAGAAGAATGACTGCGAAAAAAGAGTCCGGCGAGCAAAAAAAATCTCTCTCTCCGCTTATCCTGAGCGTGGGTGCTGTGTGTTATGCGCTTGCAATGATTCTTTTTGTGATCGCCAACAGGATGACATCTCCAGCAAATGCCATATTACTGCAATATGCCTCTCCAATTTGGGCGGCACTGTTAGGCTGGCTGTTTCTGAAAGAAAAACCATTTTGGCAGCAATGGGTGTCTCTTGCCATGGTTGGCTGCGGTATGCTGATTTTTTTTAGCAATACATTGGGCGGCGGCGCTTTAACGGGAGACATTATTGCTTTTATTTCCGGAATTACGTTTGCAGCCAGCTTGGTTTTTTTACGGAAAGCCAAAAATCACTCTCCCCTTGATATTATGATATACGCAAATATTTTAACAACGATTGTTTCAATTCCTTTTTTTATCCTGCACCCTCCGATTATGACAACGGCAAGTATTTTGAGCATTCTATTCCTTGGTATTTTCCAAACCGGCATAGCGGTTGCGCTGTTTTCTTACGGAATCAAAAAAGTTACCAGTTTACAAGCAATGTTGATAGTTGCGATTGAGCCAGTGTTAAGCCCAGTGTGGGTACTATTGGGAACCGGCATTGCTCCGTTAACCTCGACAATCATCGGCGGCAGTATAATTGTGATCGCTGTGATTTTTTCTTCGACATCAACAAAAATTTTAAAACCTTTAAGACCTGAGGCTTTTTCAAAACTTCAGTTTTTGAAAAAGCAACCTTAGATTTTGTTGGAAAAGTGGGCTTTAGACCACTTTTCCGAAAGCCTTTTGAAAAACTAACCGAGTTTTGAAAAAGGCTCACCTTCTTAAATTTGCAAGAGTTTCTTTTAATGTTTCATGTTTTACCAAAGTAACATCAAATTTGAAAATTTTAAAGACAATTTGAATACAAAACC
>WQWD01000188.1 GCA_009785545.1 Treponema sp.
TCACCGATCCATTTAATAATTCTGTTGTATCCATTATTATACCAAAATCTTATGGCAACCCAATTTTTAATATCAACATTAAGAATTACCCTATTATATTTCTGTTCCATTTTCCATTTTTTTTCATACATATTCAAAATGATTTTGCCTAAGCCTTTTTTTTGTTCATTTTGTTTTACATGAAAACAACCCAAAAATATAGTATCATTATCTATATAATATTCGCAAAAATTGACCATTTCATTAAATTCGTTATACACGCATTCAAGCCTAACATTTTCCTTTTTTCCATTTTCTGGAAGATCAGGATTTGTTATCGTCTCTTCAGCTGATTTACATTCAGTATAACCACTGAATTCCGTAATGTAAGAAACTGAATCTAATAATTCTTGCAAGTCATCTTTCATCGAAATATCTATTGTTTGAATTTTCATTTATATCCTCAGATAAATAATAGAAAAAATATCTATTATTGTCAAATCTATTATCAATCAACAACCCCGCCATGAAGACGGGGTATGTTGTTCTAATAAGGAATTGCAGTCGGGCTTTAATACTTTTAACTGTGGTTGTCAGAAAACATGAAATACAATCCTCTCCAAAGAATTTTTATTTGAAAAGCTCTGTTTGTTTTATCTCCATTTTTGAAAAAGCAAATAATTTTTTCCCTAAATCTTTAATTGAAGCACCAATGAGGTATACAATATTATCAAGCCTCTTCGAGGCTTGGCTCTTTTAATGAATTTTATTAAAAAGTCCGCTCGCGCGGACAATCGGGTCAATGATTAAAAAGCGGTCGTGGAAGCGAGCGGATTTATTTGCTGAGTGGTATGTTCCATTTTGGAACATACCACTTTTTCGTCCAATTCACCACATTCAAAAATATTCTTTAAGTGTTTTGTTATCGCCTAGCGCTGAGTACCGAATAACTCCGCAATTTGAGCCTGCGTAAGCCAAACGGTTTCAGCTTCCAGGCGGACTTCTAATTTAAGAGTACCGTCAGGCTGATACATCACTATTTCGCCTTTGTTTTCCAGTTGTTGCTGAATGGTCGTTATGTCCATATTTTCCTTTTAGTTAAAATCAAAAACCCCGCCATGAATGACGGGGTATGTTGTTCTAATAAGGAATTGCAATCGGGCTTTAATCCCTTTTAACCGCCCTGAAGGGCGGGGTATTAAACCCCTCCGCACGAATAAAAAAAGTTGCCATCTGTACTGTAATCTTTTCTTCTTCGGAGAAGATTACACCAGCAAATATTAATATACGGCAACAATCACCACTGAAACTTTAAAGCCAATCTTGCGCCTATAAACAAATTATTTCTTTCGTTTAGATCAAACTTATGCAAACTAAAAAATGGCTCCAGCAATTCGCCTGATCTTCCGATATATTGCCATGTAACTGACGGCCCAGCGACAATGCTTGTTCCAGAACCAATTCTAAATCCAAAATTAGCCGTAAAATTCAAAAATTGATTGTTAAAACCAAGAATACTGGACGATAACAATTCCGGGTTAAAAAAGAAATTGTCATTTATCGAAAGTATCGAACCTATTCCCGCTCCGAATGACATCGCTTCATCAAGCTCATCTATAAATGGATTCCATGAAGCTCTAAACAAAGTATATAATTTATTAACACCGATTTTAAAAGTCAGATTGAGGGGCGATATTTCATTAACGCTGAGTTCTATCGCCCTGTATCCGCCGTTTCGCACAATCGAAATAAAACCAAAAGGAATACCGTTTTCTATTGAGTCCGCAATATTAATAAAACCTAATTGGAAACCATTAATTTTGCTGGCTAAATTAACAAATGCAATTTGCGCTCCGTTAAAACCGTTCAGTGCGGTATTTACAAAACCAAGTTGAAAACCCCGCATGGAATCGCCGGTTACTGTATTAACAAAGCCCGTTTGAAGCCCGCTAAAAGAGTGTATAGTAGTGTTTACAAAACCTAATTGTAAACCATTAAATGATCCCATAGTTGTATTTACAAACCCTGTTTGAAGCCCGTCAAAATTACCGCCAGTCACATTTACAAAACCAATTTGTACACTGCTAAAATCATTTTCGTTGTAGTTGAAAAACCCAATTTGAGGCATAGAATGACTTCCTGCGGCAAAATTAACAAAACCAATCAGCGGGAAATTAAAATTCGGGCTGACAGCATTAAAAAAGAAAGTATACACATTAATGTTATGGGCCTGAGGGGCAGGGGTTTCCTCGGCAAAGTTGACACCAACAAGCATTAAGCAAAAAATAACCGCAAAAATTGCCTTTTTCATATATTATGCTCCTATTATCTTAAAAAAAGTTAAATTATTTCCTTTTTATATGTTATAATATATCTTATGGGAAGTCTACCTATTTGTTAAATTCTAGCAGAAAAAGCAAAAGAGTTCTCGACAACTGCAAGATATCAGAGTATTATTAATGCAGTGTCAGGTTTAGCCTGACAACAGGGGGTAAGATGGACAAGGCAATTGAGACGTTTGATACAACAGGTTTTACAACACGGCAAAATAACGGCATAAAAATGGCGGAGAGTACCCAATGAAAATATTGATGATTTCCAGTGAAACAGTGCCTTGGGCAAAAACAGGCGGCCTCGCTGACGTGGTTTCCGCCCTTTCGATTACTCTCGCAAAATCAGGGCATGACGTAAGAATTGTTATTCCGCGTTATTATTCAATCGATAAAACAAAATTGGAACAGCTTCCCGGCGAAATGGGAACACCGATGGGCGAAGGCGTTGAAGAGTGGAGTGCGGTTTATACAACGACTATGCCGGGAACAACAAAAGAAAATCCTGTAAAAGTTTATTTTATAGACCATGAGATTTTTTTTGGCAGAGACGGAATTTACGGCAATTCCAATCAGACTGATTTTGTAGACAACCCAAGACGTTTTACTTTTTTTTGCTATGCGGCGTTCCAACTTTGCCGAAAAATAAAATGGTTTCCAGATGTGCTTCATGCCCATGATTGGCCTGCGGCAGTTGCTCCTGTGTATCTGAAATTTGCGGAAAGATTTCCCGGCAGCGATTTTGAAAACACAGTATCGGTACTTACAATTCACAATCTCGGTTATCAGGGAATCTATCACAAAGATAATTTTAACTATTCAGGGCTTGGCTGGGATGTTTTTTACAAGGGCGGGTTTGAAGATTTTAAGATGATGAATATGCTCAAAGCCGGACTTTACAGCTCCGACAAAATAAACACAGTTTCACCTAACTATGCGGAAGAAACAAAAACGCAGGCGCTGGGATTCAGGCTTGACGGAGTTTTGCGGTATCGCAGTTCCGATTATTATGGAATACTCAATGGAATCGATTCGGATTTATGGAACCCGGAAAAAGATACAAATATTCCTCAGACTTATTCTAAAAAAGATATATCCGGCAAGGCAAAAGCAAAAGAAGCTTTACAAAAAGAATTTGGGCTTGCACGTGATGCGAATGTGCCAATTATCGGTATGATAACGAGGCTGACAGATCAAAAAGGTTTAGGGGAGCTTTTCGGCCCTGCTTACGGATCTGCGTGGTCAATTTGCAGAGACATGGACTTGCAAATGGTGATTTTAGGTACTGGCGAAAAATGGTGCGAAAACGAAATTTTAAGCCTTGCTTCGAGGCTTTCCAATTTTAAAGCAAAAATAAACTACAGCGAAAAGTTAAGCCACCTGATAGAAGCCGGCTCGGACTTTTTCCTTATGCCAAGTCTTTACGAACCATGCGGGCTTAATCAGATGTATTCGCTTGTTTACGGAACTATCCCGATTGTCCGCAGTACCGGCGGTCTTGTTGACACTGTAGAAAACTTTAACGAAAAAACAGGCGAAGGCACAGGTTTTATGTTTGACCATCTCACCCCGTCATCAATTTACAATACTGTAGGCTGGGCTGTTTGGGCGTGGTACAACAGGCGCAAAGACATCGAAAAAATGCGTATACGTGGAATGTCAAAAAACTTTTCATGGGAAAGTTCGGCGCAAAACTATGTCGAAATGTACGAAGCCGCCCGGAAAGACAGGGGCATTACTAGCGTTCTGTAATATTCGGTTAGCGGAATATTACAGAACACTAAGTTATTTATAATTAAAACATCTAATCGAATGACCGGGTTTTATTTTGATTAATGTGGGGTGTTCTTTGTAACAGCGTTCTGTTGCCATTGGACATCTTGGAGCAAAAGAACAGTATTCCGTACCTTGTTCCAACGATGGAGTTACCACTTCTGGTTTTAACTCGATGTTATCGTTCTTTTTATGCGTATTGCTTCTAAAAACGTTAAACATATTGCTTTCTTGATGTGTATTGAGCTCTGCTGCGTTATTTGCATTAGACTCTTCATTCGCTTCCGCCGGCACTCCCGCTGCCGAAGAAAACAATAATTGCGTATATGGATGAAGCGCTTCCCGGTACAAATCTGCCGCAGGCGCTTCTTCCATTAGCTCTCCCCGATACATAACGCCGATGCGATCGCAAAAATAACACGCTACCTTTAAATCGTGGGCAATAAACAAAAAAGCCATTCCTCTTTTTTCACGAATATCGAGCAGCAAGTTAAGAATCTGCCCCTGAATGGAAACATCCAGAGCAGACACTACCTCATCGCAAATTAAAACTTCAGGCTCCATCAAAAGAGAGCGGGCGATAGAAATACGCTGACGCTGACCGCCAGAAAATTCCGATGGGCGTTTTTCCAAATCGGCAGCCCCAAGCCCTACTTCTTCCAAAATGGCAGCTGCTTTTTCACGTAACTGCGGTTCAGTAACGCCTCGTCGTTTTAATGACTTGCGACACCCGGAAACAAGTATCTCGTAAACGCTCATTCTGGGATTCAAAGACCTTGCCGGGTCCTGAAACACATATCGGACTTTTTCTCTGTACTGACGAAGCGCTTCTTTTTCCAGCCCTGCTACCGCAATAGCCTTGTCATCTTGATGATAGACAATTTCGCCGGAATCGGCCTTATACATACCAACCAACATTCTGGCTGTAGTAGTCTTTCCGCAGCCGGATTCCCCAACAAGACCATACGCTTCTTTTTTGTCAATCGAAAAGGAGATATCATTTACCGCATAGACAAAACGCCCAAAACGGGCAAAAAATCCTGCCTCTAAATTAAAGCGTTTTTTTAGATTGGAGATAGTAAGTACTGCCATAAGGAAATTATATAGTAAAGAGAAATCTTTTGGAAGATGGCAAAACCTTTTTAATACGTTTTAAATGGTTTGTTCCAAGAGGATTCATAATTCCCCATCAAGATACTCGCAGATTGCCCCGGAAGAAAAACCTTCACTCCTTAAAAAATATTTCAA
>WQWD01000189.1 GCA_009785545.1 Treponema sp.
CCCAAGAAAAACCAAAAGTAAAACAGTATTTATCAGACTTGTAAAAGACAGAGAAAAAGCTATTCCGGCTCCTCGAAACGGACCTACTAAAATTGAGGCTAGAATAATATTAACGGCAAAAGAGATCAATCCGGCGATAGTCGGGGACTTTGTATCACTTTGTGCGTAAAAAGCCGGAGCTAAAATTCGATTAAGGGCGATAAAAAACAAACCTGGTATATGAAAAATAAACGCTACGTAGGTAAGAGAAACAGAATGGTCATCAAAAATTTCATTCTGGAAAAGAAGGCGAATCAAATTTTGCCCTTCGACCAAAGAAAAAAATGTAATGGGAATTGTAACAAGCGCTATAATGTTCATTGATGTCCCCAAGCGTTTATTGTAAATTTCCCACTGTGAAGTTTTTGCGTACTCGGTGAGGTTTGGCAGCAAAACCGTTCCTATTGAAACGGCGAATACACCTAAAAATAATTCCTGAAGCCGAAGCGAATACTGAAGACTCGATACAATGCCTTCGCCGGCTCTCCCTGCCAATGCCGTAGAAACAAGATCGTTTAATTGATAAGCGGCCATACCGATAATCGTTGGGCTTATCAGGCGCAGAACTTTGCGTGTGCCCGGATTGTTAAATGCTCTTTTCAAACCGGTAACAAAAAAGGTTTGTCCATGTTTCAAAATAAAAGGAAGCTGAATAATCATCGCAAGAAAGCCGCCGATGATTACTCCGACAGCCATCGCCCTGGCAGGATTTTGCGTAAATCGGCTTAATGCGAAAGCGCAAAAAATCGTCACGATGTTAAGCAAAATCGGCCCAAAACCCGAAGGTGAATAAACATGAAAACTGTTTAAAACTCCCTGAAACAAAGCCGCCAAAGAAATGAATGCCAGAAAGGGAAACATAATTCTTGTTAGAAAAACAGTTTCGTCAAATTCCTCTACTCCGATAATGCGGACAAGCAGAGGAGCGGCAAGTATCCCTATTACGACCATCAATGTTACAAAAAAAGTAAGAAAAGTAAAAATACAGGAAAGAAACTCTTTCGTTTTTTCGCGGCTGCCTTCCAGCAGATATTCCTTAAACGTAGGAATAAACGCAACGGCGATTGAACCTTCGGCAAAAAGGCGGCGGAACAAATTCGGCAGCAAAAAAGCCACAGAAAAGGCATCGGCAAGGGCAGTAGTGCCAAGAAACCTCGCCTTTGTCATTTCTCTTAAAAGACCAAGTACACGGGACACCAGCGTAAGAAGGGACAGAGCCGACCCCTGCCGAACAAGTGTTTCCGCTGTTTGCGGCGTATTTTGGGGCTGCTTCACTTGAGCGGTTTCAGTAGTGTCCGCATTTGTTTTTTCCATGTAATTGTATTTTACAATTATGTGCGGTGTCTGTCACCTACACCGCACATAATGTTTCATGTCGTGTAACGCAATGAAAATTCGACAGCAGCGTCTTTAAACCTTAAATTGAGAGACAACTTTTACCAGAGAGGAGATGCTCTCCCGTGTTCTGTTACTTAGCTCGTTAACGTTATTCACAGCTCTGTTCACTTCATCTGTGCTTGTTGCCATTTCGGTTATACCGTAAGTGATCTCTTGGGTTATTTTTTCAAGATTAGTGCTTTCGGTTATAACCTCTTGCGCCCCTTCAAGCATTCCTCTCGAGCCAGTATGCACTTGTCGGGTTATTTCGTTTACGTTACTCACGCCTTCAAGAATTTGCTTGTTGCCCATTCCTTGTTCTTCCATTGAGCAACGGATGTGTTCTTCCTGCTCGGCGACTGTCTTTACGCCCGAATCAATAGCTTCGAATTTGTTTAACACATTTTTGGTTGAATTTGTAATCTTTTCAATTGACTCTTTTATCTTCTGTAAAACATCGCTTATGATTTTTGACTGCTCGCCGGATTCTTCCGCCAGTTTGCGTATTTCATCGGCTACTACGGCAAAACCTTTTCCTGCCTCGCCTGCGTGTGCTGCTTCTATTGCAGCATTCATCGAAAGAAGATTGGTTTGACCGGCTATATTCTCTATTACCGAGTTTATCTCCAAAAGTCCTTCGGATTCACGAGTAATCTCCTGAATATTTTCTACCACACCATGCAAGCCGTTGCGGCCAACTTCTGAAGCTTCCAGAAGTGTTTTTACATTATTGCTATTCATAATGAGCGTCTGCGTAACCGATTGTGTATTGGCTACCATCTGTTCAATGGCGGTTGATGCCTGAGATATATTGCTGCTCTGATTTTCGACATGGCTGTTTAGTGTGTTGATACCTGAAAGAACCTGCTCCATTGTTGAGTGAGTCTGATTGACGCTGGCACTCTGATTTATCATTTTGCTTTTGATATTTTGAGTATTAGCGGCAATTTGATTCACTGCAGAAGTTGTCTCTTTCATATTGCTGGAAAGATTGTTGCCTATATCGGAAAGGGTTTCTGCTTGTTGTTTAACCGAAACTATTAGATTCCTGATTTTGCTGATGGCCATGTTGAAAGAACGTGAAGCTTCGACTGCTTCTCTTGTCCCGGTTTCGGGAAGTGTTATTGTCAAATCTCCAGAAATATCACGAAGGATATACGCCATGTTTGCAATGGGTTTACTGATACCCTTTGATACAATCAGTGCCGCCAGAGTTGCTCCGAATAAAAGCGCAATTCCTAAAAGGATCATACGTAATACGAACTCATTCATTTCCGCAAAAATTGCCGCTGTGGGGATGGTCGAAACTAAAATCCAGTCAATGCCCGGGATAAGTTCTGAATAGATGAAGGTATCTCCTTCCATTGAAGAAAAAGACTGAGAAGTAAGGACGCTGTTTCTGTAATGTTCAAACCCAAACTCGGTAAAGAAATCATTGACCAAGACAGCATCCGGATCGGAATGTGTGATGAAAAGCCCCTGCCTGTTGATTAGAAATATCCCGTGTTCTGCCATGGTAATCCCTTCGTAAAGCATATCTTGCAAAAAGCCAAGCTCGATGTCAGCGGCGATAACACCTATGTCTCTGCCGAATTCATCGTATACGTTTGTCCCAAGGGCTATTATGAGGTTTCCCCAAAGTGCGCTGATAAAAGGTTCGGCGTACCCGACTTGACCCGGGTTTGCCTTTGCCGCCAGAAACCAAGGACGCTCCCAGTTATACCAATCTGGTTGAGGCGACCAGTCAAGGGAGCGATTGTGGAAAATCGCAAAGCCGTCGTCGTGCCACCACGGCGTATTACTTGTAGCGAACAAAGCCATTGCTACCGGCTGAATTGCGGCATTGCGTATGAGCAAATTATGCATAGCTTGGGCGTCAAAAGGCTCCTGTGTGATAATGGATGACGCTCCGGCTGCTGTAAACCGCATTAGTGCATTCCATTCGTTGAAACGGGCAATAAGTTGATCCCGTAGGGCGTGGATACTATCTCGGCTGCTTGAGGCAACTTGTTCCTGGATGATACTTCTCGCATTCGTGATGAACGAAATGGAAAGTATCAACAGAGTGAGTAAAGTGATGCTCAGACAAACTGTAGTAATCCTTGTGGTAAGTGAGGTTTTTTTGTTCATGATTCTAACTTCCTTTTTACTTAAGATTAAGTTTAACATAATTATTTTTTATTATGCAATACGCTTTTAACAAATATAGCAAAATATTTTATGTTATTGATGTAAGAGTAAGTTAAAATGCAAAGCTCAAAGTGAAGTGTGGGGCGGCAAAACCGCCCGTAAAAGCTACTCTTTTATGTTATATTTACGTCTAAACCGCTCAATTCTACCGGCAGTATCAACGAGTTTTTGTTTGCCTGTGAAAAAGGGATGGCACGACGAACAAATTTCGACTTTGATGTCTTTGATTGTAGAACGAGTTTCGATTGAACTTCCGCAAGCGCAGGAAATTTTTGTCAATTCATACTTGGGGTGAATTTTATCTCTCATTTTATCCTCCAAAAAATTGCCCAACTCCATTGTCAAGGCTTGCGCCAGACTCAGGTTTAAGGGCTTAGTCTATGCCACCAGTTCCAGTGTTCATAGATCTTAGGAATGCTTCATTATTCTTTGTTTTCTTCATTCTGTCAACCAGGAGCTCGATAATCTCGATGTCGTCCATAGGGTTAATAACTTTGCGTAAAATCCAAATTTTCTGGAGTTCGTCGCTGCCAAGAAGCAGTTCTTCTTTGCGTGTGCCGGATTTCTTGATATTGATTGCCGGGTATAAGCGGCGGTCGGAAATGCGTCTGTCAAGGTTGATTTCCATATTGCCGGTTCCTTTGAATTCTTCAAAGATAACCTCGTCCATGCGGCTTCCGGTTTCGACAAGTGCGGTGGAAATAATCGTAAGGCTGCCGCCTTCTTCGATGTTGCGTGCCGCACCGAAAAAGCGCTTGGGTTTGTGCAAAGCGTTTGAGTCAACACCGCCGGAAAGAATCTTGCCCGATGTAGGAACGGTTTGGTTGTAAGCACGAGCCAAACGGGTTATGGAATCTAACAGAATTACGACATCTTTTTTGTGTTCAACGAGGCGTTTGGCTTTTTCTAAAACCATTTCGGTAACTTGAACATGGCGTGAGGCTTGTTCATCAAATGTTGAGGAAATAACCTCCGCACGAACGGTTCTTTCCATATCTGTAACTTCTTCGGGACGTTCGTCGATGAGGAGAACGATGAGGTAAACCTCCGGGTGGTTTTTTGTAATCGCATTGGCGATTTTTTGCATCATGATTGTTTTCCCGGTTCTGGGTGGGGCGACAATCAACGAACGCTGACCTTTACCAATTGGACAAAACAAGTTGATAACACGCTCACTGACACCTTCGGTAGAGGCTTCAAGATCAAGTTTTTGATTGGGGTATAACGGAGTAAGGTTGTCAAAGGGAATACGGCCTTGGGCAACTGTTGGGTCATCGTAGTTGACTGTTTCAACCCTAAGCATAGCAAAGAAGCGTTCCCCTTCTTTTGGGCTTCGAATTTGACCGTAAACGGTATCGCCTGTTTTAAGCGCAAAGAGCCGGATTTGGCTTGGGCTGATGTAAATGTCGTCGGGGCCGGGCAAATAAGAATTTTGCGGGCTGCGCAAGAAGCCGTAACTGTCCGGCAGGATTTCGAGCGAGCCGTAAGCGTAAATAATGCCGCCTCTTTCTGTGTGCGCTTTAAGAATGGCAAAAACAATTTCCTGTTTTTTTAGAATTACCATGTCGTCATGAGTGATATTGTAAGCGCTGGCTAATTCACGCAGGTCTTTCATATTGAGCCTGATCAGCTCGTTGATTGTAAGGCGTTGTTTGCCGCTGTCCTGATCCTGACGTGGAATTGGTTTTCCGTAAAGATCAGGCATAGACGGCAG
>WQWD01000190.1 GCA_009785545.1 Treponema sp.
GGGCTTCTTATTCTCTCGGAACATATTGAACAAGCCAGAGCCGTAAATCCGTTTTCTGTACAAGTTGGCAATGTTACCCCACCTTCTACCCAATCATGATCACACTCACCACCACACCCTGCAAAAAGCCCGATTACCACAACCAAAGCTACAACTGTTATCTTTCGAACCGGCATCCGAAAGATAGCTTCAAAAACCTTAACTCCATTTTTCATTTTCATTCACTTCCTTTATACAAATATTATTTACAGGGGAAACTCCCCCATTATAAACGAACAATTTAGACATATTTTTATCACGAAAAAAGCGATTTTGCGTGCGTGAGAAGACATTTTTTGCAAGTTTCTTCCATAGTACAGAGAGAATTTGAATTCAACCAGCTACTATAGACACCAAAACGTTGGCGTCCTGTAAGTCCTTTACTCATGATTGGATTCTACCATAATTTATGTTAAAGCGACAACCCATAATTGCAACAACCTCACAAATAATTGTTAATGATCTTCCATAATTTTGTACGCAATGGGACTGCGGGCGGCGGAGGCTGGCAGGAAAAACATTTCCGGCGCTCCCCGCAGAGGAGACTTCGAAGAAGGCTCCGGAGCGGACTCTTCGCCGGAGTTTTTCCCTGACAGACGCCGCCGTCCGCAGTCCCATTGCGTACGTTGTAACATTAACATATCTGTTGCGAGAAATAACTTTATAAGGTATTATATTTAACATGAACGTAGCAGTTTTTGTAGATTGTTATACACCTCAGGTTAACGGGGTGGTTACAGTAGTAAGGACACTCAAGACCGAAATGGAAAAGCGAGGACATCGTGTTTATATTTTTACAGTCCAGCATCCAAAAGCCACAGAGGAAGAAAATGTCTTTCGTGTAAGTTCCACGAAATTCCCTGCCGAACCGCAGCATAGAATCGGTTTTTTTATCGCCGAACAAATGATAAAAAAAGTCCGCTCTCTTGACATCGACATTATTCATACTCATACGGAATTCAGCTTGTACCTTGCTTCACGAATAGTAAGCCGTAAATTAAAAATTCCCACAGTTCATACAATGCATACTTTTTATAAAGATTATTTAAACTATATGCCGTTCCTGTTAAAAATGTATTTCAAAACAAATATAGGCGTTTATTTTAGAACAATTTTAAGAAACCAAAAATGTTTGATTGCACCGTCAGTTAAAATAAAAAACTTTCTTGAAGAAAACCGACTGTCCCCTCCTGTAAGAGTTGTTCCAAACGGAATCGATCTTTCCCTGTTTTATGAACACTCGCAGGAAATCACCGACAGCGCAATGGAACTGCGAAGACGGTTTAACATTGCCGATGATGAGGAAGTAATTGTTTTCGTGGGCAGATTGGGAGGCGAAAAAAACATTGTAACTTTGCTGGAGAACTTTAAAAAGATACTCGCACACCGTAACAAAATTAAACTAATGCTGGTAGGAGACGGCCCAGACAAAAAATCTCTGCAGGAACATTGTTATGAGCTAGGCTTAACTGATTCTGTGGTGTTTACAGGATACCTGCGCTGGCCGGACGAAATAAGACAAGTTTATACAGCCGCAGATATTTTCATGAGCGCATCCCACAGTGAGGTTCATCCAATCACTTTTATCGAAGCAATGGCATCAGGGCTTCCCATTGTCGCTGCCGCAGACATCAGCATAGACGGGATGGTTATTAACGGCGAAAACGGATGGGCTCCAGAAGACGACAAAGAGCTTTGGCAAAAGGCGATAGAAGTTTTATCAAACAAAGACGAAATGCTCAGAATGGGAAAACGTTCCGAAGAATTGTCACGAAATTATTCGGTCGATCAATTTATCAATAACATGATTTCTGTTTACGAAGAATATCAGCGTCATCATTCTGATCATAAAAGCGGCGAAAAGACTGAACGCAAAAAATGCCCGCTTTGTTTTTGGAAACGATAACAAAATGAAGTACCAACAATGAACAAAGAACCATTAACAATTAACGATGAAAAAAAAGATGAGCTATGCGTAAATGAAAAAAAAGCGGATAATTTTGCGGAGCTAGACGTTGATCCCGATTTTATCAAGCGGTTGGAAGAACGCCTTATAACTAAACCTACTGACATTCAAAACAAAATTGTTCCGCTGCTTGACGCTGGAGAAAATGCTTTTTTTGTCTCATCTACAGGAACAGGTAAAACATTCGCCTACCTTTTGCCTATTTTAAAACAATTAAAAAACGAAAAGGCTTCCGAAAAATTATCATGGCCGAGTTTTGTGATAGCAGCTCCCACACTGGAATTATGCACTCAGATAAAAAACGAATTGGATTTTCTGACTAACACAGAAGAAAAAACGCATGACAAAACTACGCTTAAGTCATCCCTTATAATTGGGAGTATCAGCCATGATCGTCAATTTGAAAATCTAAAAAAAACAAGCCCGGACATTATCGTTGGAAACCCAAGCAGGCTGCTTGCTCTTGCAAAAATGGGAAAGCTTAAATTCTCACACCTGAAATTTTTTGTGCTTGATGAAGCTGATCGCCTTGTAAGTGATGAAATGCTTGACGATACAAAAGAACTTTGCAAAATTATTTTTCGCCCGAATAAGGCCCGTCAGGATTACCCGGTTTTTGCAGGTTGTTCCGCAACAATAAACAAAAAGTCCAAAGAAAAATTATTGGGTATTATCAGGCACGATACTATTCGTTTTATTGAATCCTGCGAAAATGAAATTTTGCGGAATAAAATTGAACACTGGGCAATTTTCAGCGAGAAACGCCGCAAGGATCAAACTTTACGTTCGCTTTTATCTGCACTTAAAGCCGATCCTGCATACTCAAAAAAATTCGGAGTTAAAGCACTTGTTTTTACAAGCAAAAACGACGATGCATTGTTTGTTCTTTCCCGCCTGCAGCACCACAAAATACCCGCCGAAGGTCTTTTTGGAAAAGTAAGCAAAAAAGCCACCTCCGGTGAAAACCGAAAAGCGGCACTGGACTCTTTCCGTGAAGGAAAAGTAAACGTATTGGTTTCGACAGACCTTGCCGCACGTGGGCTGGATATTCCCGGCATTACACACGTAATTGCCCTTGACGTTCCATCCGACAGCGAAGTTTACATTCACCGCTGCGGCCGCACAGGACGTGCAGGCAAACGAGGAGTGATGGTCACCATCGGTGACGAGACGCAAATGCGTCTCCTCGCCGCACTGGAAAAAAAGCTAAAAATAATTGTGTACCCAAAAGAGTTGTACTACGGCAAAGTCTGCTCGCCGGGTGATGTGTAGAATTTGCTTGCACCTGCGGTAAAATTTTCGTGTGTTTAAAATATGCAGAAAGGGTCATTGACGAGGCGTTTCATTTATAAGACGCCATTTACTCCACTTACTTTTTTCTAATTGAGAATACGTTACAGATTGTATATGCTTGAATGCCTGTATAGTATGAAAACTCATTTGAATTACACTTGGCAGGGCTTTAACGCCTTCAATTGCTTTTTCGGCAGTTAATTTGCCTTTACAATACATATCAACTACATCGGCAACTTTATCATTCGCTATTGGTCCTGTTACAACATCAAAATAGTGCCTTGGCTCTTTTAAGCCTTTTTTGCCAATATTCCTTTGTCTATTATCGCTAATGAAATCCAACCATTCGATTGAAGGTGCGGCAAATTTTTTATAATTCAATGCATCATCATTGAATAAACTATCACAAATCTCATATCGCATAACTGTGGCCACACCGGAAAATCCAGCTTTTCCCATTGCCCAATCTCTTGCTGTATCAAATTCACTGGATAAATAGAAACCCCTGCCAAAATCAGTGCGCAAACGGGATTTCAAAAAATCAATACCGCCAATTACCTCATTAGTACCATGATAAAAAAGCATATTTTTATGTTCCCTGTGCTTTCCTAAGTTCATCGATCAGCATTTCGGACATATATTCATAACCCTGCGTATGGAAAGCGTCATATCCATCAAGAATTGGTTTTATTAGCCCATAATCATTTAACAAACGTGCTGTATCTGAAACATTAAGCGAGAGTTCTTCGGCAGCAAACGATATACAATGAAGAAGCCAGAGAGCCCTGTCAGTTTCTGCATGAACATTTTTTCTCATTGTCAGCCTCCATACAAAATTAGTTTATACCATAAAACTCATATAAAGCAACACCATTTAGTTCAAGTCCGCATTTTTTGCCATTTGTTTCCACTTGGTTTTTAATTTGTAAAGGCTTGCGTCTATCGTGCCTTTTGTAGTGCCGATGATTTCCGCAATTTGATGATTGGTGGCTTCTTTGCGGGTATTCTTAAGCCGTTCACGCATTTTTTCCAGCGTTTGTCTGGCTTTGTCCAGTTTTGTCTTCAATCTTAAATAGCTTATCTCGTTGTCATTTAAAAGGGATAATTTTTTCTCATAAACAAGACATCTTAAAAATTGCGTGTGTATTTTTTCTTTCATATAAAAAATTTCGTCATCTCTTTTTTGTCTTGTACTGCGAATTTCGTTTAACATATCAATCAATTCTTTACTGTCAATTCCAATTTGTTTTGCTATTGTTTCTGCGAAATCGTCAGAGACATAGTAATAACATTTTAGAATAAGGGCTAAAATACGTCTTGTGTTTTTTCTGCCTTTATTGTCGATGATTGAATTTGATATATATACAGGAGTTTCTTCATGAGCGTAAAGGTCAGGAACTTGAGCGCTCCATGCGGAATATTCGGTCAGTTCGTGGGATGTAATTCGCGCACGGTATTCCTTTGAGGAAACACAAATTATTTTTCCTATATATGCTTCAAATGACGAACCAACATCTTTGTAGGCGTCAATCGATCTCTGAAGGCGCGGATAAAACCACGAAACATAATCTTCATAAGCATCACGTCTCCAATGACCAAGAATGGTTTTTCCCTGATGACTAAAAAGATAATTGTAAACGATTCCTTCAAAACTGTTTCTTGACAATTCGCCGGAAAGATAATCCGAATAAAACTTGTTTAATGATTGTTGCAGCATAATTATCTATCGGTGCAGGTAAAATACTCATGAAGAATTTGTCAATAAAAAAATGGAAAAAATGATATAGGTAATATTCTGAATTGTATGGTTAATCAACGAAAACAGCCGAAAAGGATTTCAATAGTTGCTCTTTTACAAATGTAATATCACCTTTCATTGTGAGTCCGGCGGCATTTTTATGACCGCCTCCGCCAAAATCATGAGCAACTTGCGCTACATTTATTTTATCGGCGGATCTTAAACTTACAGTACAATTATCAGCGCACTTCTGACGAATAGTTAAAAAAACTTCTAC
>WQWD01000191.1 GCA_009785545.1 Treponema sp.
AACGCTTATAATCATGGAAAAAAATTCTTTGCCAATATGGTTTATGATGTAGGCTGGATTCATAACTCCGCTCTTAACGGCGGCATTTACGGACCGAGCTGGACTTATATTACAGAGGAAGGGCGTTTTCAATCACCCGGAAGCGGACGCCGTATATGGGAAGAACAAGTCCCTCTTTATGTAAATTATGTAGTAGAGACTGTCCGAGAATTTCACAATTACGTAGGCGCTTGGGGTATCTGGAATGAACCTTGTAACCGCCCGCGTTTTTGGACTGCTTCGGATGAAGACTTTATCTACTTAACATGGCAAACAGTCAAAGGTATACGTGAGTTAGAAGAAGAACTGATAAGGGAGGGCCATAGAACTGCCGAGCAACAGCGCATCCAAATCGTCATTGGCGGGCTCAGTCCGCTGGCAACTCCGGGATTTATCAGAGGCTTACTGGATGTTGAGCCAGAGCTTAGAGCATTAGCAGACGGGATTTCTTACCACCCATACAGTTCAAGCTCTGTTACAACGGCACTTGTATTTGAGAGCTTCCGTAACACCGTAGAACCCTTTGGTTTTGCCGATAAAATATGGCTCACTGAAGTTGGATACCCCACAGGAGGAGCATACCCTTCTGTAGTTCATCCTAATTTTAAAGCATCGGAAGTAATTAAAACTTTGACAGAATTAGCAATACGTGGCGCTGTTAATGCGATCTGGTACCATTTTATGGATGACCGTACTCCGGCAACTCAAGATGTGGCAAATTCCGAACACTGGTTTGGTCTTGTTTTGAACCCTTGTTATACACCCAAAACAGGCGCACCGGCTTTTGCAATGTGGGGGCGAAAAATCCCCGGTTCACGCCATGAACCTAATTTCCCAATATCATCAAATCTACCAAGCGCTTTTCGGTACCATTACTTTAGGGGTCAGAATGATGAGCATTATTTGATAATCTGGAGAGACTTTCCTGTACCAGCTAATGTAACTATTACCCTGCCCGGAACAAACCAACGGGTTTATATTACAGACGCACGCACATGGCCTACAGACTGGAATGATGCCGGTCCCAATACGCCTTTGACTATTCCTAATTCCAGAGAACTAGGAGAAACATCAAGTCATTCAGTTGGCCCCTTGGCACAGTTCTTTGTGTGGGAAAACAACGACCCAACAGCACGACCAACGATTAGCGGCAATTAAAACTGCCCAAAAACGTTAAACAAACAAAAAGCCGCCCTGTTTGGGGCGGTTTTTTGTTTTTGTAAGAGTCAAGCGCACTGTACATTTTAACATAAAAATAGTAAATTATAGTCAATTAATTTTATTAATTGACTATTTCCGATTGTAAATATTTATTGTACAAGGAATTATTCAATTCCTTGTACAATAAATAAAATTAAAGGACTATATATTATGAATAGTTTTTCTGCCCGGTTTTGCCGCAAATGCCTGCATAGCTCAATAAATGTTGAGAATATGATTCGGTTTGCGGCAATGGTAAATCCGGATTATGATATTTATAAAAGAAGCGGATTCAGGGAAGGCCACCCGATTGGCAGTCAGGATGCCGCCTACAGAATTTCTGTTGATATGATTCAGGATGGATACTACGTGGATTTTGTCGAATTGCTGATTCGTGTAAATTCCTTTGGTTTTATGGGCAGTCATTTTGCATTCAGAGGTCTTGACGACGTTATCGGCGATGTAATGCAGGCCGGGTATAATTTTGACGAAGCTACAGGTCAATTTTTTGAAGACGAAAACCAGCAGATAACCCGAAGCTGGGGCCGCCTTTTAGACGGCGATGAAAGACAAATGGCAGTAATACGAATGGATATAGCAGGTAATTCGCTTCTTGTCAGAGAAAATCCAAAACCGCAGATTGATAAAGCTTACAGACTTTTACGCGAAATTATCGAAAATACGATTATTTCCAGGCTTGGCAGACTCTGGGCATGGGAAGGAGACGGAGCGTTAGGTGCATTTATGCTCGGCAATTACAGCAGCATGGCAATTTTTGCCGGAATGGAAATACTAAACGAAATGTTTCTTTTTAATAAAACAAAAAATCCGTTAAATTCCAATATCAATCTGCGGCTGTCGGTACATTCGGGTAATCTTGTTTATTCAGAAGATGAAATAAAATGTTTAAAAGAAGATACAGTAAGAAAAGCAATGACGCTGGAATCAAAAGCGGCTGCGCCAAATTCGCTTGTTATCTCTGAAAGTCTGGCTCTTTCGCAGGATCAATCTCTGCTTAACATTTTTAGTAATACAAAAAACGCCGCTTCGGAAAAATACCGGATATATAAAGTGTCTCAGGATTAATGGACTTTTTATGGAAATACTGATTTTTACAAAAAATGAAACACGGTTGAAAAACCTCTTCCCAAAAAACACTCAATTCCATTCGTTAGCGCAAGTTTCCAATTTACCCGCTTCCGGCATTGATTTATTTTATATCGATGTTTCCACGCTCTCCCCTGCTGACGTAAAAAAAACTTTGACAAAAATAAAAAAGAGTCTTAACAATTCAGATTGGGGGATTATCGATCCAAAAGGAAGCATAAAAGACCCTGCCTGTTTTTTCTTTGACGGAGCGTCTGATTACATAGGGCCGGCTTTATTAAAAAGCGTTGAAAAAATCGAAATAAAGCGAATTAAACAAGCAATAAGCTGGCGAAAAGAAATGGCACCCGAGGTTAAAACTAAAAACTCTGAAACCAAACCCGCCTCAAACGTCATAAATAAAAACGGCATTAAGTTTCCTCCGGCAAATATTTTTCCGGGCTGGAAAAACATTTCTTCGGGAAAAACGATGCCTTTTTTTCTTTTGTATTGTTCGCTTCAGGGGGATGCGTCATTGGAAACACGCTTTGATAAAAACGCCCATTCTCAAATACAAAAAAGATTTGTGAATACTTTAAACAGGTATTTCGAAAACAGCGAAGCAATAAAATGGATGGACTCCGGCAAAGACTGTCTTTACCTTATCCCTCCTAAAGCAAAATGTGTTGAAACAATAATCGAAGCTTGTATCAGAATGACAATAAATGCGCCTATGATTACAATAGAAACCCTCGGGGTCACAGTGCCTGTCAATTTTGTATTTACGCTCCACTATGGACAGTTGAGCTACAAAGCGCCCGGAAAAACCGGTACTGTTGTAAGCGACGCTGTTAATGCCGTTTTTCACATGGGATCAAAAAAAGCCGAGGCAGGGCGGGTGACCGTCTCCGGCGAAATCCCCGACGGCTCAATCCCAAAATCTTTGGAAGACTGTTTTGTTTATGCCGGCACTTATGAAGGGCGAAAAATATGGCATACTAAAAAATTCAGCTACGAAAAAGCGTGGAAATAAGCAATCGGTTGTTCTTTGCCTTTGCTTAAATATTCTTTGTTTTTATCGTTGCCGCAAATATGCTGCTGATAAGTCCAAGAATTGCGGATAACGTAAAGAGTGTTTCGATTCCAAAAGTTATCCATATAAACCCGCCCAAAAGTGCAATTAATACGCTGAATACATGATTTACAGAAATACCTGTAGACAATGTTGCGGTAACTTCCTCTTTGTTTGATGATATTCGCCGAACATAAACGTTATTCGCCATACTTGCAACAGAGATAACCTGATCGAGTATAAAATTAACACAAACAATTATAAATGCGATATGTATTGGAAATATTCTGTGCGCAAAACCGTACAGGAGGCATACTACGATCAATATTAAAGTATCGCCTATCATAACTGCCTTAAATCCAACTTTATCTATAAGTCTGCCAATCAACGGACTGCAAAGCATACAAAAAAGTGCGCATACCGCAAAAAGCAAAGACATAACCGAAGGATCAGCGTTGTATTTAAAAACAAGCACATACGGGCCAAAGGTAAGAAATATCTGTTTTCTGGCTCCGTAAAAAGTTTCCATTATGTAGTATTTGGTATATTTTTTAGCAAAATAAAGACGCTGCCTTGGCGCTTTAAGAGTGGTTTCTTTCAGAGCTGCCGCTGTTAACGCCGCCGCAACAATCAAAGTCGTGGCAATACCAAAAACAATTCTGTATCCGGTTATGTCGATTCTGCTGTATCCAAATCTTCCAAGAATAAAAAAAACTCCGATGACAATAAGAAAACCTACTATGTTACCAAGTTGACTTATTGATGCGGATATTCCAAGCGAAGCGCCGGTTTTGTCTTTTTTTGCCAGTTCCATAGCGATAGTGCTGCGTACAGGCATGATGATATGCTCACCGGTACTAAAAAGCACCAGAAAAATAACAACCAAAATTGTAGTCATAAACATTTCAGCGCTTGTTGTAAGTAAAATCCCTATCATTCCCGCAGCCATTAAACCAATGCCAACTTTAAAAATCTTCGAGTCCGCAAACCTATACATCAATGCAAGAATAAATATCAACAAAAGACCCGGCAGTTCCCTGAAAGCGTCAATAATGCCTCGCTGATTTGGATCTACATGAAGAATATCTGACAAATAATTGTTTTGCACGCCATGTTTTAACCCGATAGCAATTCCAAAAAGAACAAGTACGCTTAAAAATCTGCCAATCTTCATATCATGACGATAAATGTTATCTAAAAATTGAGGGCGCTTCCATTTTTTATTTATTGTATTCATTTATACTCCTTTAATTTTACTTATTGTACAAGGAATTGAATAATTCCTTGTACAATAAGTATTTACAATCGGAAATAGTCAATTAATAAAATTAATTGACTATACGTCCTCCAAATTTGTTAAGCTCGTCTTTTATCATTTTTGCAGTTTCTGAGTCATCACTTCCCGCTTCTATCCATTTGACATTGGGGATTCCGGCAAAAAATGTTATTTGACGTTTCGCATAACGTCGGCTGTTTTGCGCAATCAGCGCTTGTACTCCGCCTAAGTCCTGCGACAATTTCCATTTATTTTGTTTGCCTGCATTATATACATCTGTATCTTCCGCTTCGACAAAAAATTCACGGTAACCGATAGCACGCAGCCCCGGATCATCTGGAGTATATCCCATTTCAAAAAGTGAACGTACTTCCGCCGCTAGACCTTGGTTAAACATTTGAGCGCAGCGCAGGTTGATACGGCGGTACAGCTCTTCCCTGCGGCGTGAAAGCCCAACGACAATAAAACGAAAAGCCCGAAGTCTTTCGTCACGAGTTTCCCGCGAATTTGTTTTAAACGAAGAAAGCGGTAATCCGCAGGCACGATACACTTCCACCGCACGGGCGAGGCGGTATTCATCGTTGATATGAATACGAGCGGC
>WQWD01000192.1 GCA_009785545.1 Treponema sp.
AAATAACATATCTTTAGATGGATTAACCTGAAGCAAAAAATAATGCAAAGCGCCAAGAGCGATTTTTTCGGCAATATCAAGAGGGTTTCCAACTTCTTCTTCCCTTCCCTTTTGACGAATTTCGTCTAACGCCATGTCACGCAGGGAGTCAATCAAATCGTCAGCGTCAACAACAGTGCCTTCACGGCTTTTCATTTTTCCTTCGGGGAGATTTACCATTCCATAGGAAAGATGGTATAGATTTTTCGCCCATTGGTAACCGAGCTTATCCAACAGCGTAAAAAGCACTTTAAAATGATATTGCTGTTCCGAACCGACAACATAAATCAGTTTATCAAACTGCCAATCATTGTAGCGGTTTATTGCTGTGCCAAAATCCTGAGTAATATAAATCGAAGTTCCATCTCCTCGTAAAAGAATCTTTTTATCCAGTTTTTCTTCGGTTAAATCAACCGCCACAGAGCCGTCTTCCTGACGAAAGAAAATTCCTTTATCAAGACCTTTTAAAACTTCTTCTTTTCCAAGTTTATATGTTTGGCTTTCAAAATCAAACTTGTCAAATGAAATGCCGGTACGCTCATAAGTTTTTTTCATGCCTTCAATTGCCCAGTCATTCATCTTTTTCCAAAGTTCTACAGTTTGAGGATCGCCCTTTTCCCACTTCAATAGCATTTCCTGAGCCTTTTTCAAAGACGGGGATGCGGCTTCGGCTTCCTCTTTTTTCAGCCCTGAGCTAATCAATTTTTCAACTTCATTTTTTAGAGTTTTATTAAAATCAATATACCAATCGCCGACAAATCTATCGCTTTTCATATTTTCCGACTCGGGCGTTTTGCCTTGCCCATTTTCCTGATAAGCGAGCATCGACTTACAAATATGAATACCTCGATCATTGATAATACAAACCTTGCGTACTTCCGCACCGAGGGCGTTTAAAATTCGAGAGATACTTTCTCCCAATACATCATTGCGCAAGTGGCCAAGATGAAGCGGCTTATTGGTGTTTGGACTTGAGAACTCAACCATTGTTTTTTTACCTGCCAAAGAGCCGATTTGCTGACAGTATTTGCCAAACGTAAAATCATCGCTTTGGTTTTGCGGCAAAACTTCTTCAAGTATCGCCTTGGCGGTTTGCGAGCGATCCATTCGTATATTAAGATACGGCCCTTGAGCCTCTGCCTTAGCGGTTGTTTCTTCGCTATTTAGAATTTTTGTAAGCCTTTCGGCAGCTAACTGCGCAATCTGAGGAGGGCCTTTTCGTAAAGGTTTTGCAAAACTGAACATCGGAAAACCTATGTCTCCCATTTCAGGGTTGGGAGGAATTTCCGCTATTATTTGATGAGCTTCCAGTTTGTCCTGAATCCCCGACTCGCTAAAAAGTTCATTAATAGTTTGAGCAATTTTTGTTTTCCAAGGATGTTTGTAATCGTACATAACTTACATTAACAATTTTTTTTGTTTTCATCAACAAGGATTGAGAAGAAATTTTTCCAATCTTTCTTTTCTTCTTAGCAATTTTTTATGCCACTGCGAATCTTCATCAAAAAGTTGTAATCCTTTTTTTACAAATTCCAGCGAGGTTTTGTAATTGCCTTTTTTCATTTGATCAAAACTGTATACATATACGGCACGAGAATGATCTTTTTGCGCGGCGTAATGTAAAATATTTTCTCCCATTAAACGCAGGTCATCATTTTGTAAATCCTGCCTGCGCAAAAATGCCCGCCAATACAAAGCAAGCCTCCCGACATCATATTCGTATTTGCCGTGATACGGCTGTTTTGCTATCGAAATAATTGCCGCAAAAATCGAAGCAAGCCCTGAGATGTCAATTTTGTTGTGGTCGCATATCTCAATCAACTGTTCGGTTTTGCCGGTTTTAAGAAAATCGAACCAGATTTCAGGAGCCATCATACCGGGAATGTCTCCGCTTCGATCAAGTCCCAGCATTTTTGTTTCTATCGAACCTTGAGAACAATCCTG
The DNA here is from genome assembly GCA_009785545.1 of Treponema sp. Lineage (GTDB taxonomy): Bacteria > Spirochaetota > Spirochaetia > Treponematales > Breznakiellaceae > WQXQ01. The sequence continues at coordinate 1,984 of WQWD01000192.1, forward strand.
AATTATGTTTTTCCACAAACGGCGGCAAGGATGTAATAAATCTGCATGATAATACTCAGGCGGTTTTATTCTGTTCATTATGCACATTGTTTTTAGAATTTGCGAATCAAAACATTTACCGTTATATGTTACGATTACGCTGTTTTCATTTTTAAATTCGCCAAGTACATTTTCCAAAAAATCATTTTGACCGGGGTAATCCAAAAGCAGATATTGCGTAATATTTAAATACCCTGACAAAACACGCCCGAAGGCCGCCAAAAAAGCAACTGTTCCGCCGCCGCCGGAAAGCCCTGTTGTTTCCAAATCAAAAAACACAAAATCTTTTACCTGCGGCAATTCCCTTCCGGCTAAATCTGGTACAAAAACAGGCAACTGTGAAGGCAGCTTTTCTTTTGGCTTAAACGGAGAAGGCAGACGCACTTCTCTTTTTAGAACACCATACCCACAAGCCAGCCAGCCCTGCTTTTTCAAAGTAGAACCGCTAAATTCAAAGACCGCAGATTTTTGCTCTTTGTTACTGATTCTTTGCGGAGAGATTTCACTGTGTTTCTGTTTTTGAATCAGCTTAAGCCTGTCTCGAAGATTTCCCATTAACTTTCCTGTTAATTAAACAACTCCCCCTGAAGTGCGGCGGCTGTTTTTTCTGCGTTTTCCGATTTTGATTGTATCAAAGCCAAAAACTCATCTTCCCCAATAACAGCAATTCCCAGTTCACGAGCTTTTTTGTTTTTTGATGAACCTGAAGCGGGATCGTTTGTAACAAGATATGAAAGCCCTTTTACTACCGAGTTTTTTGACAAAGCACCCAGCGCTCTGATTTTTTCTTCGGCCTCTCCCCTTTTCATCGATTTTAATTCTCCTGTAAAACAAAAAGTGTGCCCGAATAGGGGAAACATTTCTTTTGACTGAGGAGCTGCAATTGATATAACATTTGTTTTTAACACAGCATCCATTTCATCGGAACATTCTTTAAGCCCTTCCATAATAATGCTTGCGGTAATTTCGCCAAGTCCGTAAACGTCAGCTAAATCTTCCTTTGTTGCTTTGCGTAATTTAATAAGCGTGTCAAAACCGGCCGACGTTATTTTTTCCATTGTGGTTTCGGCGACATTTTCCAAATCAAAACCTGCCACAAATTTTGCAAGACTAAGCTCTCGTTTTGTTTGAATATGGCGGATTACTTTGGCAGCCGATATATCTCCCATTCTGTCATAATTTGCCAGCTCTTGTATTTGTATCGTATACAATTGGTGAATATGTTTTATGTCATTTTCAAATAATTGGCGAATTAATTTTTCACCTAACTCACGAATATCCAATACAGACACCCATTTTTCAAGGCGGTGTAAAAGCCTTTTGGGACACTGCGGGTTCGGGCAATAAAGCCTCGTTCCCGCATCGACTAAATCATTATTACAAACACCGCAAGTTTTTGGGAAAATAATTTCAGAGGTTTCTTCGGAATTGGAAAGCGGCGCTAAACCTTCGATTTTGGGGATTATTTCTCCGCGTTTTACAACAGAAACAGTTGAGCCGATTTTTAACCCCATCGACCGAATCATGTCCGGGTTATTCAAGTTTGCCCGCTTTACGGTTGTTCCCGCAAGCCGCACAGGATCAATAACTCCGATTGGCGTATAAGTTGCTCCCGATTCACTCCAAATCACTTCACGAAGAGTGCTGAATGCGGCTTCAGGTTCAAACTTAAAAGCAATTTGTTTTTCAGGGCGGGTTTTGCGAAGATCGGACATATCTGTTTCGATATTTTTAACAACTAACCCGTCTATATCAAAGGAAAGCGAATCACGCTCTTTAGCTATTTTATTCCGATAATCAATAACTTCCTGCGCTGTAGAAAATGTTTTTGTAACCGCTGTTTGAAAACTTCTCTTGGAGAGCCATTCGATTTTTTTCAATTCATTATCAAAGAAACTATCGTCATTTGAAGCAGAGGCGTCATAAACAATAAGGTTTAAGTCATGGCAGCCTTCGCCGTCTTTGCGGCGCATAATCCCATTAGCGGCGTTACGGCAATTTGCGTTTGCCGGGTATTTATTTTTCCAAACGTTATGTGTCATTATGACTTCGCCTCTGATACCGCCTGTCCACATTATGTCAAGTTTATGAACAGCCCCTGACATTTTTTTAGCGTTTGCTGTAATGTCATCGCCGATAATTCCGTCTCCTCGTGTTACGGCTTTAACAAGGACTCCCTTTTCATACTGAAGCTCCAAACTCGCTCCGTCTAACTTAAACTGAACTACAAACTTTTTTTGTTCGCCCTGTTTTTTTGCCCAAGCGAGCAGCTCCTCCGGGTTTGACGCCTTTTCCTGGCTTCCCATCGGGATAAGATGTTTTGCTTTTGGAAAACCGTCAACACCGTGCGCAGTTAAGTCTGACGTGCCGACTTTTTTTAATATATCACTATCGGGATTAAGTTTTTTTAGTTCATCCCAAAGAAGATCAAATTCGCTGTCGGAAATTTCGGCTTCGCCATTGTAGTATGAAACCTGATATTTTTGAACGAGCTTTTCTAATTCATCTATTCGCTTCTGATTTGAATTCATGACTTCATTATATCATCTTTTTTCAGATAAAAGAGCGAGCAGAAAAAAGATGTTAAAGGTATCGCAAGTAATATTCCAAAACTGCCGGCGAGAGCTTGTAATATTTCCACAGCGATCATTTCACTGTTAAACAAATCTAAAAACGAGCCTGAGAATACGCTTAACAGCAGCACTACTGATAATGAACTGCCGATGTAAGCCAAAATAAGCGTGTTTGCCATACTGCCCATTATGTCACGTCCGATGTTTAAACCTGAGCGGAATAATTCCTTGTTTTTGATTATTTTCGCTTTGTCCTGAATTTCCCATAACGACGATGATATTGATATGGCAACGTCCATAATCGCACCCATAGCGCCAATTATGATCCCCGCAAAAATTACCGCATTCAGGTTTAATTGGATATCACCCGGAAGGTTTATTAAAAAACGGGAATGTTCATCTACAATTCCAGTTAACATCAAAACTCTATCCATTACCAAAGCAATAATTCCCGCTGCCATAACACCGCCTGTACAGCCGGCAACAGAGGCAAGCGATTTTTTGTTAAACCCAATTACAATTAAAAGCGTCATGGCAATTGTATAAACGCACACAAGTATCGACATTAAATAAATATTTTTTCCAGAAAGAATCGCCGGGATAAAAACTGCAAATATTGCGGCAAACGTAAAACCAAGCGATAACAGCGTGTTAAAACCTTTTTTTCT
>WQWD01000193.1 GCA_009785545.1 Treponema sp.
AAAGTGAGAGAAAAATAAAGACAGAGAGTAAAAGAATAACAAAAGGAGAGGGATGGGGTGGGGGGGGAGGGAGGATAATCATTAATGTACTTTATTTTGAACGATTTCATATTATCTTCCTCTATAAGTTACAGATTACTAATGTTTGTAACAAAAGTCAATACAAAATCTTGCTTCTGTTGTAACATTCTTTACAATCACCCTTATAATATGTTAAAAATAAAATATGGATCCGCTGATTAAAGACAAACCGGCGTCAAAAATCAAAGATAAAACAAAAGAACCGGAACAATTTAAGGTAATTCTCCTGAATGATGACTATACTACGATGGAATTTGTAGTAGAAATACTGATGAAGATTTTTCACAAAAGTACAGAAGATGCATTCCTGATTATGCTGAGTGTTCACGAAAAAGGGCGAGGTCATGTCGGGATTTATACATGGGATATTGCGCTAACCAAAACAGAGCAGGTTCATGCAGAGGCAAGCGCTAACAATTTTCCGCTAAAATGTATTGTTGAACCGGCTTAATATTTGTGTTATACTTAATGTTTGAGGCTGTCCCAAAACTTCAGTTTTTGAGACAGCCTCGTTTGTGTTATATTTTGCGATAAGGATAAAAAGATGCGAATTTCCGGCCATGTGCAGGCGATAATTGATGCGGCATATAATGAGGCAAAACTACGAAACCATGAATACCTCACACCTGAGCATATTTTATATGCTGCGTTGGATTTTGACGAAGTTAAGGGGGTTTTGTTTTCTTGCGGAGCGGATTTGGAACAGCTCAAGAGCGGAATGGAAACTTATTTTGAGCAAAAGCTTCCTGTCGCTGCTGCCGGAGAACCTACAAAAACTGTAGGCTTTCACAGCATTATCGAGCGGGCTGTGATTTTCAGCAGTGCCGCCCAGAAGGATATAATCGATATTGCCGACATTCTTGTTTCGCTTTATGACGAAGAACGATGTTACAGCGCTTACTACCTGCGAAAAGCCGGCATAAAACGCCTTGAGCTTTTGCAGGTATTGTCGCACAGTTTCGGAAACGACAATTATCAACACTTGACAAAAGAAAAACAAAGAAATCCCGATGAAGATTTGCTTGACAGCGGCAGAAAAACAAAAAAATCCGCACTTGAGCGTTATGCGATAGATCTCACCGAACTGGCACGTGAAGAAAAGCTTGATCCCGTCATCGGCAGAGAGGAAGAGCTCGACCGTACCGTGCAGGTTCTTTGCCGCAGGTTAAAAAACAATCCAATTCATGTCGGAGATTCCGGCGTTGGAAAAACAGCGGTTACCGAAGGGCTTGCTCAGCGCATTGTTGCAGATAAAGTGCCTCCTTCGCTTAAAGGTTTTAACATTTTTTCGCTTGATATGGGCGCTCTTGTGGCAGGGACAAAATATCGAGGTGATTTTGAAGAACGTGTAAAACGTGTAATCGAAGAAATGTTAAAAAAAGAAAAAGTGATCCTTTTTATCGACGAGATTCATACACTTGTCGGTGCAGGTTCGGTTTCCGGCGGCGCAATGGATGCGTCAAATCTGTTAAAGCCCGCTTTAACCTCCGGCAAACTGCGTTGTATCGGTTCTACAACCCACGAAGAATTTAACAAATATTTTGAAAAAGACAGAGCGCTTTCAAGGCGGTTTCAAAAAGTTGATATAAACGAACCTTCCGAAAAAGATGCGATTGAAATACTTAAAGGATTAAAATCCAAATACGAAGAATATCACAATGTTACTTACAGCGATGAGGTTCTGGAAACAGCCGTGCGCCTTTCCGCCCAGTATATCACAGAACGCCGCCTGCCAGATAAAGCAATTGATGTTATCGACGAAGCCGGCGCTTTTACCCGCATCGAATCTTACAAAAAACAAGCTGACACAGATACTGCGGCAGACAATATGACACCTAACGAAGATTCGGGAAATGCCACAGGAAATGCTGCGGAAAACGCTGCAGCAAATATCGAGGCAATAGAAAATAAATCCGCAGAAGAAAACTCCGCTAAAGCTGAAACTCTTGACGTCACTTTGCCGGTTATCGAAACTGTTGTTTCAAAAATAGCCCGCATACCTCAGCGTTCTGTTTGCGAAAACGAAAAAGACAAACTTAAAACTTTAGAGACAAAACTTAAAAGCCGAATCTATGGTCAGGATGATGCGGTAACGGCAGTTGTCAAAGCCGTAAAACGTTCAAGAGCGGGTTTCAGGGCAGAAGGCAAACCTGTGGCAAATTTTCTCTTTGCAGGGCCGACAGGTGTTGGAAAAACCGAGCTGGCACGCCAGCTTTCGGATATTCTTGGCGTTTCGATGATCCGCTTCGATATGAGCGAGTATCAGGAAAAGTTCACAATTTCACGCCTTATTGGTTCTTCGCCCGGTTATGTGGGTTACGAAGACGGAGGACAGCTTACCGATGCGGTTCGCAAACAGCCTCATGCAGTTGTTTTGTTAGACGAAATTGAAAAAGCCCACAGTGATATTTTTAACATTCTTCTGCAAATAATGGACTACGCAACTCTCACCGACAATCAGGGGCGCAAAGCGGATTTCCGTAACGTAATACTGATAATGACAAGTAATGCCGGAGCCAGAGATATTGGCAAAGGGCTTATCGGTTTTGGCGAACGAGTTATTGACGACAGCGTAGTGAGTGACGCAATAGAAAAAACTTTTACACCAGAGTTTCGTAACCGGCTTGATGCCGTTGTCCGCTTCGGTCATCTTTCCCGTGACATTATGGTTTCAATCGTGAAAAAAGAAATTGACGCTTTTGCGATTCAGCTTGCCGAAAAAGATATAACCTTAACAGTTACTCCTGCCTGTGTGGACAAACTTGCCGAAGAAGGTTACAGCAGAGAGTTTGGCGCAAGAAATGCGGGACGCCTCATCGAAGATAAAATTAAAAGTTTCTTTGTTGACGAAGTTCTCTTTGGCAATTTAAGCGAAGGCGGCAGCGCAACTGTCGATTGGTCGGATAAAGAATATAAGTTTAGTTTCTCGTAATTTTATGAAGCCCGGTCCTGATCCAAATTTTCCATACCTTAAAGAAACTGAGTATTATTCTTTTACAGATCCAAAAACGTGGACTGACGACATTGTTGCTATTGGAGGAAACCTTTCTCCCGGAATGCTGCTATCGGCTTATGAGCAGGGTATTTTTCCGTGGTACGGCCCGAAAGATCCGTTAATTTGGCAGTCGCCCAATCCTCGCTGTTTGATTTTCCCCGACAAATTGCACATTTCTTCGTCTATGCAAAAAGTATTTAAACAGAATCAATTTGACATAACATTTAACTCTGATTTCAGCGGCGTAATCAGAGGATGTTCCGAAACAAAACGTCCTGATCAGGATGGAACATGGATTTCAAACGACATAATCGAAGCATATCAAAAAATGCACAAGCTGGGGTGGGCTCATTCGGCTGAGGCACGGCAGGACGGAGCGCTTGTCGGCGGTTGTTACGGCGTATTGATGAGAAACATTTTCATTGGCGAATCAATGTTTTCGGTACGGAAAAATGCTTCCAAAGCCGCTTTTTTGATGTTGGCAAAAAAACTTTTTGAAATGGGAATTGTTTTTGTTGATTGTCAAGTTCCAACTCCGCACCTGATAAGTCTTGGCGGAGAATCAATAACACGCAACGATTTTTTGACTCTGCTCCAAAAATACAAAATATCACGTTTTTAACAGTGAGACAAACCGCAAGCTTGCGACTGTCTCACTGTTAAACGAAATTAAATCTTATGCTTCACGCAAAAAAGCAATATATGCTTTGTATGTTGTGTAAAGATCGATCTTGCTGATAACTTCGAAAGGAGAGTGCATTGACAAAACCGGCACGCCGCAGTCCAACACATCCATTCCAAGATGAGCGGCATAAAGAGCGATGGTTCCGCCGCCCCCTTTGTCAACTTTGCCAAGCTCGCCGAATTGCCATTGCAGGTTATTGCGATCAAAAATCGCCTGTACCTTGGCACAGAACTCCGCATTGGCATCGCTTGCACCATACTTGCCGCCCGAGCCTGTGTATTTGCTCAGTGATATTCCCTTGCCAAGAAACGAGCCGTTCTTTTTGTCGAATACGCTTGCATAAGCGGGATCAAAAGCTGCGTCAACATCGGCGGACAACATGGAAGAATTCAAAAAGCATTTTCGCAAGTCCGCAAAATCGCCGCCACAAAGCAAGTTAAGGAAGTTTTCAAAATGAAGAGCACGAGCTCCCGTGTTTCCTGCCGAGCCGATTTCCTCTTTATCTGACAAATAACACACCAATGATTTAGCCGGAGCGGTTTTTTCATTTCCGTGAGTGATGAGCGCAAGAAGAGCAGGCCATGCGCAACAGCGGTCGTCATGTCCATAGGAACCGATCATGCTTCGATCAAGACCTACATCGCTTGCTTTGAATGCTGGCACAAATTCGATTTCTGCGCTGGCAAAATCTTTTTCTGTAATGCCGTATTTTTTGTTTAACAAATCCAGTATAGCAAGTTTTACTTTTTCTTTTTCACTGCCGTTAGCCGAGCTGTCGGGGTACGGGCGTGAACCGACAAGGACATCAAGGTCTTCGCCTTCAACTACAAGTGATGCCTTTTTTTCCATCTGCTCTTTGGCAAGATGTATCAAAAGGTCGGTAATCGTAAAAACAGGATCGTCAGGGTCGTCTCCGATTCTGATAGCCGTCTTTTTTCCGTCTTTATTTACAAAAACACCATGCATGGAAAGCGGAATAGTTGTCCATTGATATTTTTTGATCCCGCCGTAATAATGCGTGTCGAATAACGCCAGATCGGAATCTTCGTATAAAGGATTTTGTTTTAAATCAAGGCGGGGAGAATCAATATGAGCGCCAAGAATGTTGCAGCCTTCGATTGCAGATTTTTTCCCGACAATTGCGGCGAGAATAGATTTACCTCGAATATTTTGGTATATCTTCATGCCCGGCTTTAGTGTTTTTTGTTTTAATGTGTCGATGTTAACAAAACCGTTTTTTTCAAGCAGAGCAGAAATCACGTCAACACATTCACGTTCTGTTTTTGCCATGTTTAAGAATTGTTTGTATGACGAAGCAAGTTCTTCAACATCCTTTTCGGTTTTTTTATCGATGCCTTCCCAGCAGTTCTTTAACTTATAAAAGAGCTTGTCAGAAAGTTTTTCTTTTTTTTCTTTTGTTTCTTTTGCCATTTTTCCTCCAAAGGTGTAATTA
>WQWD01000194.1 GCA_009785545.1 Treponema sp.
CAGCTTATGCGTCTCAAAATATTTCACCTGTGGCATTTCATCGTTCGTTAAGTGATTTGGGTTTTGGCTCACGAACTGGAGCCGGAAGCCCGGGAGAGACAGCCGGTTATTTCGCTCCTGTCTCGAGTTGGTCGGATCGTTCAAAACCAACAATTGCGTTTGGTCAGGAAATCGCCGTCTCCGCTTACCAGATACTTAAAGCTACTTCTGCGATTGCGAATGACGGTATTTTGGTTCCTCCAAGGCTTGTGTCAAGAATCGTGTCTCCTGATGGCAGAACTTCATCGGAATGGGAATCGGGCCCGAGCCGCCGTGTCATGAGTGCGGAGACAGCAAGAGCCATGCGCTCTTACATGGCAGATACGGCAAGAGTCGGCGCAATGGGTTGGCGTGCCGGAATGCCGGATTTATCAATCGGAGTAAAAACAGGAACCGCTCAAATGATTGATCCCTTAACTGGAAGATATTCAGACACCGATTTTATCGCAAGTTGTGTTGCTCTGTTTCCCGCTGAAAATCCTTCACTTGTTCTTTACCTTGCGATTGTAAAACCTCAAGGGCATATTTTCGGAGCGAGGATTGCTGCTCCTGTGATTAGAGAAGCTGCTGAAGCTATTGTCGCTTATTTCGGTATTCCTCGTGGACGTAATCCTCTTATTACTCATCCGTCATCGATTCATGTTCCGATGAGCAGCCTTCCTGTTCTTAATGCTGTTGTTCCGGATTTTACCGGAGCCGCCAAGCGAATACTTCTGCCCCTTCTGTTACGTGACGATATAACCGTTGAGATTCACGGCGACGGCTGGGTCAGAGAACAATATCCGCCTGCCGGAACGCCGGTAACAGAAGGAATGACGCTTATTTTAGCGCTGGAGTAATAGGGCAGGCTGTAATTGATGATTTCTCCCCATTATGATAATCTCTTATAGTGTCAATGTCGTTTTGGAATAAAAACAAAGAAATTTTACAAAAACAATACGCTGGTCTTTTTGAAGAATTAACAAAAAAAGACGATGACGATTTTTTGCCGGAAGATATAAAAATTGACACAGCTCATACAGGGCAGCCTACACTCAGCGTAAAAGGAATCAGCGTTCATTCACAGCGGGATCCAGAGAGGGAAGGAAAGCGCCTTGCGGACTCTGTTTGCGCCGAAACTGTCAATACAGAAAGAGGGGCAATTGTTGTACTTGGATTTGGCTTGGGGTACGCCGCTTTAGAGGCAGTCAAATTAGGGTGTTCTGTCATAATCGTAGAAAAACATAAAAGCCTGCTTTTAAAAGCTTTTGAACTAATCGATTTTAGTGAATTTTTGAGCAAGAATCGGATTATGTTTATCGTAGGTGATTCCGGCGAAAGCATAACAGACGCTCTTGCGATTGCTTCTTCAATGATGTCCAAAAACATGACAGAGAAAAAGCAAGGCAGCAAACAGAAACCTTTTATTATCAGAAATAAAGCGCTTACTTGCCTTGATGAAGGGTGGTACAGATTTGTCGAGAAGAAAATTCATGCGTGGGCGATGAAGGATCAGGTTAATGCCGCCACGCAAAAGAAATTTGGACATCGTTGGACTCGGAATATTATGTGTAATTTAAATGCGATCCGTGATTATCCCGGCGTTTCACGCCTTGCTATTCTTGCCGAAACCCCTTTCCCTGTTTTTCTTGCGGCGGCAGGCCCCGGTCTTGACAAGATAAAACCGCTGTTACGTGAAATACACGAAAGATGTATCATTGTCGCTGTCGATACAAGTTTACGCTTTTTTGTCCAAAACGGCATACAGCCTGATTTTGTTGTTGTTGTAGACCCTCAGTTTTGGAATAACCGCCACCTTGATCGCTGTGTCAATGAACATATTAGTTTAAAAACAATCCTTGTTGCGGAATCCGCCGTTTATCCATCTGTATTGAATTTACCTTTCAAAAACAAGTTTCTTTGCGGTTCCATGTTTGCTTTAGGGACTTGGGTTGAAAATAAAGTTGATATAAAAGGCAGATTGGGAGCCGGAGGTTCTGTGGCTACTACCGCATGGGATTTTGCTCGGATGATTGGCTGCGGTCAAATTTGGATATCAGGGCTTGATCTTGCCTATCCCGGTTACAAAACGCATTTTCGTGGAGCCCGTTTTGAAGCGCTTGCCAATTCTCAGGCAAACCGTTTTAATCCTGCGGAAAAGTGGGTTACTCACGCTCTTCGTGACGGAGTTCCGTTCAAAACAACTTCTGCCTCAGGCGGGGAGGTTTTGACTGATAAAAGGCTTTCCCTTTACTCAGCATGGTTTGAAAATCAATTTCGGCAGTATGCGCACGCACCCGGACAAATTGAAAACCTTGCGTTTTTTCAGGATGGCATGGCAATTACCGGGCTTAAATCTGCTGATATAAAAAATTTTCTTGAACTTCCAAAACGCCGTGAAAAAATCGATCAATGTATCAATGCCGCTTTATCCAAAATAGAAAATGAATTTAACAATCACGAAACAAAACAAAAAAGAGAGCAAACTTTTGAAAGCTCAGTTTCCTTTTTAAATAATACCCTCGAAAACATACGGCACAATGCCGCCAAGGGAGCTGAAATTGCCCAAAACGCAATATCGGGTTCTTTGAATCTGAATCAGCAGGAAAAAATATTCAGAGAATTAGACGTGATTTTAAAATGTGTAACAGAAAACGAAGTAAAAGATATAATCGCTTTTTTATTTCCTGCTCAGGAAGATAACAATTTAACGCCGGAAAAAAGAGAAGACAATTCATTCGAAGCTTGGCTGAAAAATAACTTGGAATTATTCACAGGTGTCTCTCAAGCGCTAACTTCTCTTATCAGCAAAAAAAATTAAACAAAAAAACCCGGAATGCGGGAACACTCCGGGTCAACAAATCATACTATAATGAGGCAATTGCAAAACTTCAGTTTTTGCAATTGTTTCTTTAAAAAATGCAATTTTGTAGCCCTTTGGGCGAAAAATTGCAGAGCCTCTGCAAAACTAACCGAGTTTTGCAAGAGGCTAATGCCGCTTTAGCTTACATCAGTGAAAATGCAATTGTTACGCCGGCGAACACGATGGCGACTGTGGATGCAAGTACCATAACGTTGTTAAATGACGGACCTGCAGTGTCTTTAAGCGGATCACCAACGGTGTCGCCAATGACAGCCGCTTTGTGTTGGTCGCTGCCCTTGCCGCCATGATTGCCGCGTTCTATGTATTTTTTCGCATTGTCCCACGCACCGCCGGAGTTGAGCATAAACACCGCTAGGGCAAAGCCGGCCAATACTGTTCCGGCAAGGAATCCAACAACACCTGCCGCACCTAATATAACGCCGGCAAGAATTGGTGAGCCGATAACGATAAGAGTAGGAGCGATCATTTCTTTGAGTGCACTGCGTGTGCAAATGTCAACACATTTTCCGTATTCTGCTTCAACACCGGGAGTGCCTTCCAGCAGCCCTTTAATTTCCCTAAACTGGCGTCTTACTTCATTGACGATGCCTTGCGCCGCTCGCTGTACGGCTGAGATACAAAGAGCGGAGAAATAAAATACCATCGCCGCACCGCATAAGAAACCAATCAAGACAGGCGGATTGATGATAGAGAGATTTAGCAGCTCACGTCCTGCTTCTTCAAGCTTGTTATTCACCAAGTTTACATAATTAACTAAAAGCACAAGAGCTGTAAAGGCGTTGGAAGCAATCGCAAAACCTTTACCAGTGGCCGCTGTTGTATTTCCAAGAGAGTCAAGGGCGTCGGTGCGGTCACGTACTTCAGGGGGCATATTAGCCATCTGAGCTATACCGCCCGCATTGTCCGCAACCGGGCCAAAGGCATCGGTAGCAAGGATAATGGCATTTGTGGCAAGCATGGCTACTGCGGCAAGTCCGATCCCATAAAGCCCTGCGTTAAAACTTGCGCCGCCGCCAGAAACAAAAAACGCTACCAATACAGCGCCTGATATAGCCAATATCGGTGCGGTAACAGATTTCATACCAAGAGACAACCCGCCGATTATCAGAGTGGCGGAACCTGTTTCACTTGATGCGGCCAGTTCCCGTGTCGGTTTAGAGGCATCTGAGGTATAATATTCTGTTATAAAGCTGATTATAAAACCTGTGACAATACCTACAATTACTGCGCCAAAAATACCCCAAGAGTTTGTCACCATCAATTCGGCTCCTGACAACATCTGAGCAGCGCCATCCACCCCTTCATACACAGCTATTCTTGCTGTTTCTAAATTAGCGTTAGCAATAAATCGTATTACTGGAAGAGTTGCGATAGCCGCAAGGCCGCCCGCAATATATATTCCCCTGCGCAGAGCGTTTAAGAGCGTCTTTTGGTCGGTGCTTTCTTTTGTTCGTACAAAAAATGTACCGACAATCGACATCAATACACCGATTACACACACAACGATTGGAAGCAACATACCTGCAACACCGTATCCGGCGGCAAAACCTATGGCAACTGTCGCTACAAGCGCTCCAGAATTGGATTGATGAAGATCTGCGCCCATTCCGGCAACGTCACCTACATTGTCGCCTACGTTATCAGCGATAACAGCCGGGTTTCTTGGGTCATCTTCAGGGATTCCTGCTTCAACCTTACCAACAAGGTCTGCGCCGACATCGGCCGCTTTGGTAAAAATACCGCCGCCGACACGGGCAAATACTGCCATAACCGAAACACCCATCCCGAACGTTATCATAGTTTGTGCGATAACTTCATCGGAGGCGCCGAACGCAAACCTAAGAACAGTGTACCATACAATAACCTCGAGCACTTGGAATCCGTTGACAACAAAACCCATGACTGTTCCCGATGAAAAGGCTACACGAAGCGATTTGTTCAGACCTTCAGAGGCAGCTTGAGCTGTGCGGACATTTGCCCTTGTAGCAACTTTTAATCCGATGATACCGCAAAGTCCGCAAATGAAACCGCCCGATAAAAAAGCGAAAGGTGTGAACGGGTTAACAAGAACACCGCCACTGGCTATTGAGAGCACCAACAAAACCAAGAACATCCCGCCGAAAAAAATAGCAACCGTAGTGTACTGACGTTTTATATAAGCGTCAGCGCCTGCACGGATAGCTTTCGCAATCTTCTTCATGACGTCATTACCCTCAGAGTACTTCATCACTTTGCGCCCTTGTAAGAAAGCAAACAAGAGCGCACAGGCCGCTCCTACGAAACCGACAAAAAACAGATTTTCAACATTC
>WQWD01000195.1 GCA_009785545.1 Treponema sp.
ATGCGGGATTAACACTTTGTAATGCCGCAGCAGCGCCGGAATTCTCTGTCCATGCAGGTACAACCTGGAAACGTGCAGGAAATCTGACTTCATTTACATCATCCAGGCTATCATCACAAGCTGACATTGTAAACCCAATTACAACAGCCAATGCGATAATCCCGAACATTTTGATTTTCTTTTTCATAAAAGAACCTCCTAATCACGGTGTTAATGTCGCCGCCGACAAATGACAAACACATACGTGTCTGTTTTACAACCCATACGGGCAGTTTTACATAGTATTGGCTCCAAAAGCGTTTCCAACAAAGGCGTGAATGTTATCATGTGGGCGGAGCTACCCCTTGAAAAAAGCATTGGAATATTTGTAAAGTTTCTTCTATATAGCGAGAGAGAGAGAGAGAGAATTTGAATTCATACAGCTAAAAGCACCGAAAGAGCGGTGCCACGCAATCACTTGCCTCATACACAGATTATACCATGTTTTATGTTAAAAGCGCAATACACTGTACAGCAGGTAACTTAAATTTGCACAAAGTAACAAAAATTAAATGCGGATTTTCGCTTAAATCCGCATTTAATTTTTCAATTATTCTTCGTCGTTGGCTTCCTGCCTAGTAAACGTACCGCCAAAAATACCATTAGCCATACCATCTATCGTAAAAAACACAAACTCTGTCCTTGCCGCATTTGGTGTAAGGGTTACAGGAAGATCGTTGTATTCAGAGATTATACCTCTCCCCGCTTCATTCCCTTGAGTGAAAGTTCCATCAGGAATTCCATCATCTGCAGTTGTCATGTTTGCCAAATAGAACTCAAAATTGCCTAAGCCACCTGAATATCCAAGCATTCCTAAAGCACGTATGTTTACCACTGCTATTCCAATAGGAAACCCTATTATGTCGCAAACAAAGGTTAAATCGGCATTAATCGTAAATGTAGTACCGCCTCTGTCGTTGTCGTTATGCCAAGTCCCAACTAACCATGAGTTATCACGCGGCTCTGGAGTGTCATCTCCGTTCTGATCACAACCAGTTACAAACAAGAGACTGGTCACGGCTAAAATAGCAATAGCCGTAAAAATGCTTTTTTTCATATTTCACCTCAAAATAAACTTTTTGGCTTTCCATACAGAAATCCATTTTTTGTATTGTAAATAGACGAGTTGACCTTGTCAATATAGTCATTGAACTTTTTCTGGGTATTGTATAAAATATATTTAAAATCAGATAATTTGACTAATAAAATATCTGTAAACATAAAAAGGAGTTTTTATGAAAAATACTCAAAAAAGTTTTAAAATTGTAATTTGGTTGGTAGTATCAGTTTTTATTTGCTTTTCGCTGGGTTCCTGCAATGCAGAGCCAACAACGGAGCCTATTGGAGAAGAAGTTTTTGATGATTTCTATAATAGGTTGCGAGGGACTATAGAACAATTTGGTATTTCAAGCGCTTCTGTTGCTGTTGTTCACGATGATCGACTTGTATACACAAAACATTTCGGAGAGTCTATTGATAACGACAGTCTTTTTAGAATTGCAAGCGTATCAAAATTAATTACACAGGTTGCGATTTTTTGGCTTATCGATCAAGGAGAAATATATCTTGATGAACAAGTTTTCGGCGAAAACGGTATTTTGGACTTCGATTTTGGTACACCTGGAAGATATGTAAACCAAGTTACTGTAAAACATTTATTGGAATACGGCTCAGGGCTGGGTTCGGGGTTAGGCTTTCCATCAATACAAGACAGGACTCAACGTGATTTAACAAATCCTCCCGGTACAAATTTTAGTTACAATAACCTTGATTATCAGATTTTAGGTCGTATTATCGAAAAAGTCTCAGAAAGAAACGGAGAAGGCTTAACTTATGAAGACTTCTTGCTAAAGCATATTCTCTCCCCACTCGGCATCAAAAACATGATGGTTCATTCACAAAGCTCAGACGCTTCTGCTGGGTGGTCTGCAAGCGCGGCAGATTTGGCAAGATTACTTGTCAGAATAAATAACAATCCCACAAAAGAAGACATACTTTCACCCGCCGCATTTACTTTTACGCCAACTCCGCTTGCGATTACGCAGAATGGGCAAAATCTTCCTCCTTTCGCAAGTACTACATGGCAATCTCGTGGCAGCACTCAAGCTGTCGTATATAAAGTTAATGAGAAAACAGGTTTAGTGCTATTGATAAACCAAGGCTCAAATATAGGGAACACTTTTTTTATTAGGGCAGGCTTTCTGGGAAATGATCTCCGCCGCATTACCCAATGGCCGTCTAACGATCTTTTTCAAGAGCCATAAATCAAAAAAGTTTTCGAACAATTTTAACTTTAAGGAGCAGGGTCGTAAGTAATTTCCGGGTCGACTATAACAACATCTGTAAATAGTGATTCTACTTGTGCAGAAAACCCCGAAGATGCCAAATCTATTGTAGCGCCCCAGTTTACCGTACGAGTCTCTGCATTTAAGTTAAGAGGTGTACCTCGTGCAATAATATCGCCAGAATTTGATACTGTTTGAGGGGTTACAGTTATCCCTACATTTCTCATCCCCTGCCCTGCCCATTGCTCTCCTTCAGGTGAAAGTAGATATAAAATGATTGAAGTATTTCCACCAAGCAAGACTTCAGCTTCAGCAATATGACCGGCAGTTGCGTCCATACCTTCTGAAATTTGCAAATAGATTTTAAATAATGGAGCTCCTCGATTATTAACCAAAGGAATATTGGTTATCTCAATTCTCCGAGTCAAAGTGGGATTGACCGTTTCAGGCTCCTCCATACAAGCAGTAAAAACAAACAATACCAAAAGGGCAATTATCCCAAATAAAAACGATTTCTTTTGCATTTTATCCTCCACAAAAAATATACCACTACATAAAGCGATTATCAAGCATTTAATTGACAAATTTCAAATTTTGTCTAATAATTCAATAAAACGAGGAGATAAGATGAAAAACTATATTTTTATAACGATTTTGGCGACTCTTTTTGTTTCCAGGTCATTTGCGGCGGATTTTTCGCTCAGTGCTGGAGCAGGCGGTCTTTTTGGTTATAATTTTACCCGGTATTCTTTGGAAGCACAGGGAAATTTATCCGCCGGAGGACCTCCTACAAGTTCATTCCATTCTGTTCAATCAATGGACAGATTTAACTTTGGTGGTTTTATTTTTTTTGACGCCACTTATGCTGTTTTTTCGGTAATGTTTCAGAGCAAAATCAGCTCATGGGTGGAATCTGTTGATGTTACGCCTCAAAGTATGCCTTTGTATAGAATGACCGACAATAACGGGCACGGATCGGAAATGAGCATTGGGCTTTCCCTTATGGGAAAATACCCCTTCACTGTAAATCAGCGAATTACATGGTTTCCCATGTTTGGCGTGGAATACCACTTTGCCCTGCGGCAATGGCGGCGGATTGGTGGGGTTGTCTATGATCGAACGCAAGGAGGTTTACCCGAAGACCGTGATGCAGACGGAAATCCCTACCCTCTTTCGGCATGGAATTCATTCTGGATAAATGTCGGAGCCGGTTTGGATTTTGCGCTTTCAGGGCCGATGTTTTTGCGTACCGAACTTTTGTTTGGTTTCAGGCTGCAAACCGCATACGAAACCGGCGCTCTCGAAATGACAAAATCGATGTTTAACGCCCCCGATCCCAGAATGTCAGGTTTAACCGGAGGTCCGACTTTAAGAATCAGCTTAGGTTACAGATTTTAATTAGAGTTAGCGATGTCCGAAAAGTTGGTTATTTTTCGAACAGCCTCAAGACCAATATCTTTTGACAGACAATCCCGTTTGTGATATTATGCAAATAAGAAGACATCAATGGGAATAACAGAAAGAAGAGAACGAGAAAAAACAGAACGCCGCAGAGCGATTCTAAACTGCGCTAAAGAACTGATCTTTGAGCATGGAGTGGAGCGGATAGGCATGGAAGATATTGCGCGTAAAGCGGAACTTTCAAAAGCCACTCTTTACTTGTATTTTTCCGGCAAGGAAATTTTGTTTAGCGAAATATGCGAAGAGTCAGCGCGTGCTTTTTTGAAACAGTTCAAACCGTATTGGGAAAGCGGGCTTACAGGCATATCCGCCCTCAAGCGTTTTTGGCGTAGTTATGTGGAGCTTTTCGGGGATTCCAATGAAATCGTAATTATTTTTAATATTCGTAATTATTTAAAATCCTGGCCGAATAACGATAATGCGCCGGACGTCAATAAACAACATAAATCACACTTTGTAGACGCAATTCTTGATTCGATGAAAACCATAATAGATCAATGCAAGGCCGAAGGAACTTTTGATCCCGATTTAGATTCCGCTCTGGCAACCCGCCTTATACTTTCTGTTTTTTCTCTCATTTTGAGCGATGCCGTGCGTACACCTTTTGAACCTAAAAATTCCGAAGATATCATCCGCGAAATGACAATTGCCCTTCAGATCATGCTCCGAGGTTTCGCAAAAGAAGGCGTAAACCGTTCCCTGTTGGATATAACGAACTTTTAACCTTTATTTTTTGAAAAAAGTGATAAACCTATAGCCACTGGTCGATTTTTTTACTATAATTCGTCCGTATGGAATCAATTATTCTCGCATCAGGTTCTTTGCGGCGGCAAGAATATTTTAAAATGCTTGGATTGCCGTTTAGTATCTTGCCTGCCGAAATTGATGAAAGCATTGAGGGAGAAACAAATCCCAAAAAATTTACAGCCGAGCTTGCCGTCAAAAAAGTAGAAAAAGCAATCCAGGTAATGGCGGGCAGGCTGCCAAAATGGATATGCGGCGCTGACACAGTAATTTCTCTTGACGATAAAATCTTCGGCAAACCCGAAAGCCGTGAAGAAGCGTCTCAAATGTTACGCGCCTTATCAGGCAGACAGCATAAGGTAGTAACTTCAGTCGCCCTTTATTCAGGGGTTACCAAAAAAATTGACTTTCGCACAGCTTCCTGCACAGTTACTTTTGCCGCCCTTTCAGAAGAAGAAATCGAGTGGTATCTTGATACCAACGAATGGCAAGGAGTAGCAGGTGCTTATCGTATTCAGGAATTGGCAAGCTGCTTTATCACCCAAATAAAAGGCTCGCCAAGCACTGTAGCGGGGTTGCCATTAAATGAATTTTATGTCATGCTGAGAAGTAACGGCTACCCATACGGAGCTTGAGTTCCGGGATAGCTGAATTTCCGCTGCATAGGGAATCCCTCA
>WQWD01000196.1 GCA_009785545.1 Treponema sp.
AGAAAATAAGCGAGAAGTTCTGTCCCTGAGGCCGCAGAACGGTGAAGGAACCGTAAGATTCATCAGGAACTTTTGAGATCATTATCTTTGACTGATTTCTGGCGATAATAATATCCAGTTCGCTGGTACGTTTGGGAATTCTTTCGCCTTCTGCACGGCTTACAGGTTCTATGAATTTTTTACTGTATGTATCAGGTTCAATCAGAACATACAGTTTTTTCCCGCCTGTAACGAATGTCAGACCGGAGCCAGTTAGATAAATTTCTTTTACGCCTGCGTAAGACACAATTTCGTAAATTGAATACGCAGATTTTTCATCAAAGAATGATGATATAATGTAACCTTGTGCGAAAGGAAGTTTGTTTTGAGCATAAGCGTCAAACAAATTTCGGAACTTTGTTCCGTCCATCACTTCTGTTTTTTTGGGCGCAGCTTTCGGTTTTGCGGCAGGTTTTACAACAGGTTTCGCAGGTGCTTTCGCTGCCGGCTTTTTCAAAGCGGGCTTTTTCAAAGCCGATTTTGCTGCCGACGAAGCTGCCGTTTTCTTTACAGTTGTTTTTGCCGCCGGTTTTTTAACAGCTGTCTTAGCCGCAGGTTTTTTTGCTGCGGGCTTTTTCAAAGCCGGTTTCGCTGTTGTCTTTTTTGCCGCTGGTTTTGCCGTTGTTTTTTTAACAGCTGTCTTAGCCGCAGGTTTTTTTGCTACGGGCTTTTTCAAAGCCGATTTCGCTGTTGCCTTTTTTACCGCTGGTTTTTTAACAGCTGTTTTAGCCGCAGGTTTTTTAGCTGCGGGCTTTTTCAAAGCTGGTTTCTTTACGGTAGTTTTTGCAGCCGGCTTAGCTGCCGGTTTTTTTGTAGTCGCCATATGTCCCCCTTAAAGTATCATAGGTTATTCGTATTAATTATAAACTAATAATAAATAATCCGCAACTATTAATAAAAAAATAATCTGTATTTTTTTACAGCCTTTTTGCCTAGCTTCTTGCTAATGTAACCGCGCAAGTTATTACAATTTCATCTACAGATGCGCCTCTGGAAAGATCGCTGATTGGTCTTGCAAACCCTTGCAGGAACGGGCCGAAAGCGTTGGCTTTTGCCATTCGTTGAACCAATTTGTAGCCGATATTTCCTGAATTTAAATCCGGGAAAATAAGTGTATTAACCTTTCCACGTACAGGGCTGCCCGGCGCTTTTTTATCAAGCACTGACGGGATGAGAGCAGTGTCAGCCTGCAATTCGCCGTCATAAAGAAAGTTTACATTCCGGGATTTTAAGATTTCCATAGCGGAAAGTACTTTATCAACGTCATCATGTTTTGCGGAGCCTTTTGTCGAGAACGACAGGAAAGCAACACCGGGTTCAATTCCAAGATATTCTCTGGCAGACAATGCTGCGCTTTCCGCAATATCCGCCAATTGCTCTGGCGATGGGTCGGGTATAACCGCACAGTCAGAGAATATCATTGCTCCCTCATGACCAAATTTGGAATCCAATTCTGTCATTACAAAACACGAAGATGCCGTCTTAAGACCCGGCACTGTTCCGATAATCGCAAGACCGGCACGTAAAACATCGCTTGTTGGGCTTTCCGCCCCTGCGACAATGGCATCCGCATCGCCCAAATGCACCATCATCGCTCCCCAACGCAGAGTATCGATTATATCGATTCTTGCCTGTTCAGGCGTCATTCCCTTGTTTTTACGCAGCTCATAAAAAGTTTGAGCATACTTGCAAATGTTTGGGTCAGCTTCGGGAAAAACGATATTGATGCCGTAAAGGTCGATCCCCTCAGAGCTTGCCGCTTCCTGTATGTCCGCAATCGATCCAAGCAATGTTACGCTTGCGGCAATTTTTTCGTCCATCAGCACCCTTGCCGCTCTGATGATTCGTTTATCTGTGCCTTCCGGTAAAACAAGTTTTTTTGACGCAGATACTGCTTTGGCTTTCATTTCTGTTACAAAATCCATTTAATTCCTCCAACTATCAGGATACTATGGAATGTGAAATTACGCAAGTTTTTATTTGAATTTAAAAATTTAAAGTACAAATTTTTCCAAAGGATCTGTCAAGACTTCTGTTTTTCCGCCGAAAATGGCGACAGTGTGTTCCCAATGCGCTGATACTTTGTCATCGGCAGTGACCACAGTCCAATCATCTTCGAGAACGTCGACTTCGGGTGTTCCCATGTTGATCATTGGCTCAATGGCAAAGACCATGCCGTTATTCATTTTGGGATTTGCTCCGTGCGGCGTATTTGGTACGTGCGGGTCTTCGTGCAGAGCAAGGCCGACTCCATGTCCGCAGTATTCCTTTACGATACCGTAACCAAAAGGTTTTATGTGCCCTTCCACAGCGCGCGCAATTTGCAGAAGCCTGTCTCCAGCTTTTACGGCGGCAATGGCTTTATACAAACTTTCGCAGGTTGCACGGTTGAGTTTTTTTACATCGTCTCTGACTTTTCCGGCTTCAATGCTGATTGCCTGATCGCTGATAAAGCCGCCAAGGTCGATTCCGCAATCCAGCGAAACCAAATCTCCCTCACGGATACGCCGCTTGGATGGAATTCCGTGTATCACCTCTTCGTTAATCGAAATGCAAATAGCGGCTGGAAAAGGCTTTTTCTTGGGGCGGTATCCAAGGAAGACGGGTCTGCCGCCGGCTTTTTTTATCCAATCCTGTACCCATCTGTCAATGTCAATTGTTTGAACTCCCGGTTTTACAAGCGGAATAAGCTCACAGTACATGGCGGATAACATCTTGCAAGATGTTCTGATACCGCTGATTTGTTTTTCGTTTTTTAATCGAATCACTTTTGTCCGGTCCTTATTTCTTTTAGTGTTTTTATTATTGATTCTCTAAAAGCCTTTTCGTCACTTGACGGAAAACCTATGCCTATCAAAGCTTCCATGCAATCAAGCCATGTTTCGGAATCAACCTGCGATCTTAATCGCTTGTTTACTATTGTTTTCAGATAACGGTAAATTTCCGGCGTAAAAAGATTGAAGTAAGGTTTTTGCCTTTCTTCGATCAAAAGAGCGATTATCAATTTAAACGCTTCAAAAGAAAAATCCCGTTTGTCCAATTCTTCGGCAAGGATGTACTGGCAATCCATCCAATCCGCTTTTTCCATATAGTTTTGCAGGGAAAAAGCAAGGCCGCCGTTTTCTCTCCATATTTCTATCGCCCGATCTTCTTCAAGGCGCATAAGCTCGTAAAAGATAAGTTTTGCCATGCTGTTTGGATCGCCTTGTTCTTTTAGCCATTTGCGATAGTCAAACTTGGATTCCTTTTTATAATTGAATCCCGCTTTTTCCCGATAAACTTCGTCAATTTGAAAACGCCGATTCAGATCCAATAACGCTTCATAAGCAGCGAGTAGTTTTAGCATTGGCTCGGAATGTTCCGTGCCGGCGATGTCGGGGTGGAGTTGTTTTGCTTTTTTTCGGAAAGCTTTTTTTATTTCAGAGACGCTGGCTCCGGGGCTTACGCCAAGCAGTTTGCAATGATTGTCCAATGTTTTTACGAGTCGATACGTTTCCCAAGCGCTTCAGCATGAGAGGCGTTAAACAAAACGTCACTCCAATTTACCCTCATACCTTCTTTTTCCATAGCCCTCATCAAATTGCTTAGAGATCGATTAAAGAATAATCCGGTTTTTTTTACAAAAGCCGCACTCTTTTTCCCTACAAGCGAACTGCCGGCTCCCAATACCTTTGTGATACTTTCTGGTATCTTGCCTGTAAAAGCAGAGATAGGTTGAGTTACTACAGCGACATATTCGTAACCGGGAAGCCTAAAGCCGTCGTCTGTCCAAGCATCGACAATATCAACACGGTGTCCCATGGATTCCATTCCCTTTGCCAAAGATTGCACATAATCAGGTGTTTTCCCTCTCACCGCAGGCGCACTTACAATTGCTATTCTCATAATTTCTCCGATAAGACATATTAACAGAAAAAAAGCCGAAAAGCAAGAACCCGGGCAGGTGCTGTCCGAAAAGTTTCTAACTTTTCGAACAGCACCTTTTTTCAAACCAGCTGTGAGGAGCTATTTTGGGCGTTTATTCAGCTCAAAGTTACAGCGTCTGTATTGTTTCAGCATCAAGGTTTGTAAACATCTGAATTTTTTCAATCGGCTCGCCAAATTCCTTCATTTTTCGGGCAGTTTCGAGTTTCCCTTCAGTGTGTCCTACAGCGTGCCCAGTTTCCCAAGCTTCCTCTTGCCAGACTTCTTTTGCGTCTTCTATATTCCATTCTGTTAATAACATATTCAAAACCTCCGATGCGTGAATCTCCAAGAACTCTTTTAGTATAGCATACCTATGGCAGTATTTAACAGCTTCGTTTACCGCTTCTGTTTTATTTTCCATTTCTTTTTTTAATTCTCTAACCTTTGTCATGAATACAGTATATTCCGACAGTTTTTTGCAACGGTTAAGAAGTTCTGAATTTCTGCCTTCGTTGATGTTTATCACTTTTACTTCCAGTTCAAGCAAAGGGTTTGTTTTTTTCGGCAGTCCCAAATCTTGTGGATTTTCAAACATCTCGGAGAGACGCAGAATCTTCTCATCAGGAAAAGGTTTTTCTCCGTTATACAAAACATAAAACTCAGGCCACGGGATTGAAAGCTGTTTTTCTGAATACAAATTTTTTCCTGTAATAATCTTTTCAAGTACACGCGAGATGTAGAGAAGGAGACGCAGCCCCATGTTAGGATTGATCGTACTTTGGTGTTCGATCAAAACAACAAGTTTTCCGCCAATCTCAAAAGAGATGTCGTTGTATAAATCCATAAACACCACGTTTTCGAGAGTGTTAATGGAAACCGGTAAATCAGAAGGCAGAGTAGTCCCTTCGAGTGCGCAGTACAGCTCCCTCAGTAAATCGGGTTCACTAAAAAGTTTAGTGAAAACGCTGTCTTTAAAGTTTGCATTAATTTTCATACATATACATGGGTTAGATATGCGTAGCGCTTTACCGAAATTGGAAAAAAGTGAAAAATTTTTCGGAAGCGAAAAATATAAAACATTGAGTTTTTCCCATAAAACGCATATTGTAGTTTTCACAAAGAAATGTTATACTCTAAATTGAGGCTGTCCCAAAACTCGGTCAGTTTTGAGACAGCCTCAGTTAATAAGGAGTAAAATTTATGAAACAATTTAGAAAAATGTTCAGTTTTTATCAACCAGAACATTTA
>WQWD01000197.1 GCA_009785545.1 Treponema sp.
ATTTCCAAAGACCATGTAGCGATGGGCGAAGCGTCTATCGCCGAAAGGTAGATGAACAATTCGTCGTTAAAGCCGTCGTTGTCGGGACTGAAATATTCAGGAGTAAATCTGAGCGTCAATGCCGGTCCTGATACGTCTACCACAACCGTTGTGGCTGTAGCTGTAATTACATCTCCTCTTGTATAAACGACAGTTAATCTTGGAGTGTAAATGCCTTCTCTGATTATGCCTGCCTGAGTAAGTCCGTTCCAGTTTATAGTTTGCGGAACCTGTGTGCCATCGGTGAATGTACGCTGAACCGTGCCTGTTTCGTCGACTAATTCGAGTCTCCAGTTTTCAATGCCGTCCTGCATCGAAAGACGGATGTTAAAGTATACAAGCCCTGCCGTCTGATTTGGAGCGGGAGCGATATGGGAAACCGAAGTTGTCAGGAAGACATCGGCATCTCTGGAATCAAGAATGATATTAGCCATTTGAGCGCTTGCAAAGGTTTGGGCTCTGCACGTTGCACTGACACGGAAAGTGTAAACGCCGTCAGGCGCATTTACGCCAGCATCGTTTCTGCCGTCCCAAGTAATGGCGTGCGGTTGTCCGCTTATAACCTCAAAGGTTCGTACTCTCTCGCCGGCGACATTATACATACCGCTTTCCCACGCTTCTTCTTCAGATCCGCTAAGATAAAAAGTTATGGAAGGGCGTCCGCCCTCACCTGTGGGATCAAAAATTCTTTGAGAAGCAGGTATGTCGGTTATGCTGATAACAGGCGGAGTAATTCGCAATACTGTCTCAAACCACTGAGTTTCTGCCGTGTTGTCAGAATCATCAGTTGCGGTGATCCTGAAGAAATATCTGCCGTCGGGAGCTAAACTGCCGTCGTCACGAATTCCGTTCCATACTAAGACATCAGGAACATCAATGTGGCTTTTTGGAGTGACTATACGCCTGAAAAAATCTTGGAAGTTAAAACTGGTAAAACGCAGCTCCGCATTTTCGATAACACGAATTATGTTATCGTTTTCGTCTTTAATTTCCAACATCCAGCTTGTAACAAAACCTTCGTCTGTGATACTGACAGGAATTTCCAGAACATCATTTATACCGGAATGATTGGGTGAAAAATGAGCGACTTCGGGATAATTAATTCTGATGACAGGAGGGTTTGTGTCCGTTATGCCAACATACCAACTTACTCCGGCTCCTACTGCGGTAATGCCTTCGTAAAGCGGCCTAAACGCTGTTGAGATTCTTAAATCTCCATCCGAAGGAAGCCGTCCGCCGGCAATTCGTTCGCCGCCGGAAGGAAGCATAATATTTACGCAAAGACCGATAGAAGGGATTGCCGGAAACCTTGTGCCTAGGCGCAGTTCTTGAGCGTTCAATCCTGATGCGCTTGGCCAACCGACAGAAAGTGTAACAATCTCGGCGATGGTCAGATTCATCCCTGTTTTTAATGTTACGTTAGGTGCAAAGTTTCCGTCAGAATCTACAGGAAAAAAAAGCGCAGGAAAGCTGATGTCAGCGGAGAGATTTAAGACAAGAGGATCTCTTCGCCCTTCTGTGCCGTCTATGCGCCATAAGTCAAATGAAACTCCGCCCATAGGAGTGAGCCATGTCGGGAAATAGCTTTTTCCAAGTCCTCGCATTACGAATGCCCATGTAAAGTTATCTAAAAAGGCAAGCCGTCCCATATTATACCGAAAGCCTATATCGGCGGAAAGCGTCCAATCATAACCAAAGCCAAAATTGAGCCCCGCACCGACAGACATCCCCGGGTATACTTCTCTGGCGGCGAATAAGTTTCCCCCAAAAGTTGAATGTATGGGGAAGTGATCAAAGCGGTTGGATTCTAAACCGCCTATAAACCTCATCGATCCGCCGAATACGCCGAATCTTGTCGGAAAAAGCGCACCCAAAGAAACTGCTGTCATATTTCCGCTTGCGTCGCCGGGAAGTATTGGAGCAATCCCTAAAAAGCTTGCGTCAAAAATCATTCTGTTAGCGTCTCCGCCTTGAGCCGGATTGACAGCGCTTACAGTCGCTCCGCCTGTAGACGTAGAAAAGCTTCCAGCTCCTGCCAGAGCCGCACTGTATAAATCAGGTACAGCGTCAGCACCATCACGAAACGGCGGAGAATTTTCCGAATGAGCAAAATGTATTGTAGTAATGAGAAAGATGGCCAAAAACAGATAGGCCTTATTTGTTAAAGTCTTCATAATACATAAGATACCATTTTTCCGGTTAAAATTCAACACATTTTTGCGTCAACATTATCATATTAGGAGGTGGAAGCAGAGTTTGAGACAGCCGTGGGGTAGTGTGGAGTGCTGCCTGATTTTTAAAATAACAAGGGCTCCTGTCTTTCAAGCCAGTATGGAAAAAATTCACCGCCGTTTAAAACCAGTATTCTGCCATCCGGCGAAAAATAATACGGAATTACATATACAGTTTCATTAGTTCTAATAAACAAAATAGAATTATTTAAAAAATATCTCCCATTATCATAAACTCCGTCCCATCCTCCTGAAACCGTACCATCTGAATTAAAAACAATGCGTGTGATATCTCCATCTATATCAATACCTACCCAAGTGCCAATAATGCGCAGCGCATCTTCTATATTAGACTGTGCGGACAAGAAGGTATTAAGAACAAATAATAACAATAAAACAATTAAATACTTTTTCATAAAATATCCTTTTAATAACGTATTTCAATATTTAGATTTCCCTAACGAGGTTATTCAAAAGGATATGTCATGTTTAGGTGATTGTCAACGTAATCGGGTAAACTTTAAATTGCTGATTTTTCCACATAAGGGGTTGATCAAAAATGACAAATAGTATAGAATAACCCTACCTTATAATAATTTTGTGAAGGAGGAACACATGATGAAATCAGTTTTAGTGGCAATTATTTGTGCATTAGTGTTGGTTCTTGCCGTCGCTTGCGCCGGTACACCACCTGCAGCCGATCCTGTAGTAGTGGAAGTTGAAGAAGCCTACACTTACTATGATGCCGAAGCAGACGCTTACGGTTATGATCTGGACGAATAAGCCGCACTACCGCGCCTGTAAATCTATGGGCGCGGTAACTTTCTCTTTTAAACTGCATTCATGAACCAATCTTTATTTTAGGCAAAGGTAGTGCCTTCTGTTCCACAATTCGGTGTAGTAATTTTCCTGCACAATCTGCAAGGGCAGTGATACTAAACGTGACAAATTTGTGTCCAGTTAGGGCAGGGGCAGGCTCTCAGAAAAACATTTTCGCCGCTCCCCGCATAAGAAACTCAGCAATTAAAAATATTTTCATTGCAATTTCAATTTATTCATGGCTTTTTTATTGTCTGCTGAGGTTCTGGAGCGGACTCTTCGGCGAAGTTTTTTTGGGAGCCTGCCCCTGACCTGACTGGACAGAGAGTTTTCATCCAAATTTAGAATTGCTAGTCTTTCATTAAAAACACTTAACCTTTCTCAATAAAAACTGTTATTATATACAGAGGTGTTTCTAAATGAAAAAATGCTTATTTTTGGCTGTTCTTTGTTCACTGTTTTTTGTTCTCTATATTTCGTGTTCTCCGGGGAATACCGCTTCCGCTTCTTACGAGTTTACCGCTGTACGGCGGGGCACGTTGGAACGTGTTGTTTCTTCAAGCGGAACGATTCACCCTGTCGCTACAGTCAGGGTTTTGCCGAGAATGAGCGGTAGGGTAGAAGCTGTGTATGTTGATTTTAATGATATAGTCAGCAGAGGTGACATACTTGCCCGGCTTAATACGGATATGCTGCGCCTTCAAAGGGATCAAATGCAGGCATCGGTTCAAAAAGCGAGGGCAAATTATGAGCTGCAATTGATCAATTTTCGTAATCAGGAAGCCCTTGCTCAAAGAGACCTTATTTCCGAGTTTGAGTTAAGAACGGCAAGAACAACGCTTGACAACCAACGGGCGGATCTTTCAATGGCGGAAGCCAACCTTAGGGTTATCGAAACAGAGATAAATCAATATGCTTTTATAACTTCTCCTATTGACGGCATTGTATTGGATCGCAATATCAATATCGGAGATACAGTTGTCGATTCGGCTAATTCTAATTCCGTCAGCATTTTTACAGTTGCTGAGAATCTTAGGGAAATGCAGATTGAGGCGGCGGTCGGCGAGCTTGACATAGCTTCGATACATCGAGGGCAGGAAGTTCGCTTTACGCTTGAAAGCCTGCCGGGGCGCAGGTTTTCCGGCATTGTCGAAAATATTAGAATGATTCCTGTTATTTCGAATAACGTTGTTTCATACACGGTAATTATTGGCGTGGAGAATCATGACGGCTCTCTTTTCCCCGGCATGACCTGCGCTGTTGATTTTATCGTTGATCAAAACGAAGATGTCCTCTTGGTTTCCAATGCCGCGCTGAGGTATCAACCTACAACCTTAAACGCTCAGCAGATTTCTGACATGGTTTTTAACGCAAGTCTTGTTAACATGACAGACGACCAGAGATCCGCCGCAATCGAGGCAAGGGCGCAGCAGCAGGCTTCCGCTTCAAGGCAGCCGCAGAATTCTCCCAACATTACTACCTTGATGATGGGCGGCGGCGGCGGGCAGCGAATGGTTACCGGCGGCGGCAGGCAAGGCGGCGGCGTTCAAGGCGGAGGGCGCGGCGGGGCGGCTCCAATCGTTATGCGAACACTTTGGTTTATAGGCAGTGACGGCAGGCTGGAAGTGATACAGGTGCGTACCGGTATCAGCGATGGGCTGTCAACTCAAATTTTTGCTGATGATGAGCTGGAAGGCAGACAGGTGATTCTGAGAGAGAGGCTTTAGTGTCCGTTATCGAACTGAAAGAGATCAAACGTGAATATGTAATGGACAACCGCAGGAAAGGCCGAGGGAGAGGTCGCAAGAAAGGCCGCAAGAGAGGCAATGAGGAGGAGAGCGCTGTAATCGTTCGAGCGTTACGCGGCGTTGATTTTTCCGCCGAAGCCGGCGAGTTTATTTCTGTGATGGGGCCTTCAGGCTCAGGTAAATCCACATTGATGAACATACTTGGTTGTTTGGACAAACCGTCAAGCGGGACTTACACATTAGACGGCATCGAAACTTCATCATCGGATTCCAATACATTTGCTTATATACGAAACCGCAAGATCGGTTTTGTGTTTCAGTCTTTTAATTTGCTTGCCCG
>WQWD01000198.1 GCA_009785545.1 Treponema sp.
AACGAGCTGGTTTGGAACGGCGGGTATCACCTATACGCCCCGTGCGTTTCAAACTCCATTAGGCGAATTTTCTCCTTATGTTGAAACTGCATGGCGATCATATTCCAGCAGAAGCTCAGACTTCCTCTTTTTTTCTGATGCCTCAGCAAGTGTTCTGGTGTCCACCGGTATCAGATGGCGTGTGGAAGTATCGAATTAAAACCTCACGGATTAGTAACAATTTTGTTGAAGCGTTTCAACAAAATTGTTAAGCTTTTTTTCTTTGCCTTTGCACTTCATACAAAAGTACACCCGCAGCAACCGAGACATTAAGCGAATCAATTCTGCCTGCCGATGGAATACTCACCATGCCGTCGCAGCGTTCGTAGATCAATCGTGAAATGCCGCTTCCTTCGCTGCCCAATACCAACGCAACTCTGCCGCGTAAATCTTTTTTGTACGCAGGCTCGCCTTCCATATCCGCCCCGTAAATCCAGAAACCTGCGTCTTTTAAATCGTCAATTGCACGTACAAGGTTTGGAGTTTCCGCCTGAGGAACCCACGACACAGTGCCTGCCGAAGTTTTGGAAATAACATCAGCGTGTTTTGCGTTGCGGCGGTTGCGGCTAAGAACCAAGTTAACGGCAAACTGGTCACAGCAACGCAGGATTGCGCCGTAATTGTGCGGGTCTGTAATTTCGTCAAGAATCAGGACAAGGGCATCACGGCGATCTCCAAGTCCGTCAATAAAGTTTTCAAGATTGATTTCGGCTTGTCCGCCTTCGTCATCAATTTGCAGAGCGATCCCCCGGTTATCGGGAGCAATACCTTCAAGTTCGAAAACACCTGTCCGTTCAAGGCGGATCTTGTGATTAACAGCAAGTGTAACAATTTCTTTTGCACGAGGGCCCGCTTTTGCCACAAGCAAAGCTCCGCATGATCGCCCTGATTTGATTCTTTCTTCTATGGCATGAAAACCTGTTAAGTATGTCATAATTTTTTTCCTGTATATTTTTGCACATAACCGCAAGGACGATAAGTCATTTTTGCCTGACGTAATCCTTCGCTTCCTAAATCTTGTTCTCGATTAACCAATGTAAAGAAACGAGGCAAAGATTCTGCAAAAGCTTTATTCATAAATTGATAAAGCCCCTTGTATTCTTCGACTGCTTTTTCAAAATGAATAGCGAACATTCTGCCTCTTGCAAGGCTTTCTCCAAGACAATAAGCGGCAGGTTTGCCGTCAACAAAAAAAACCGAACCCTTCAATGCAAGTATATCAAACTTTTCCAAAGCTTCTTTTGCAGCTTCGTAGTCGCCGTCTTCGTCTTCGCTGCGTAGAATCAAATTTTGATGCCATTGATCAAGAACATCAATTGCCGCCGGAACTAACTCTTTGGTCATTTTTTTTTGTTCATGATTGGGGTAAGTACTTAAAAATTTGTTTACATGATTTTTCTTTTTATGAAACTTTTTCCCGGCAAGATCGGCAAGATCACTGCGGTTATAAAGATAATCAAAATTATCCCTGTCTTCCCCGATAGTTATATTCATCTTTTTTAAGTTTTCCTGAATCGGAGATTCCAAACATTGTTTAAACAGAGTTTCCGAAATATTTTTCCAGTAATCGTGGCTGGAAAACAGTGATTCCAAAATATCAGAATTGGGAACAGAACAAGGTGTCATAAAAAAAGTTTTCTTTTTGTTTTCGCCGAACAATTGTTTCCCTGATATGATAAAACTGTCATCATCGCTGTTACGTGAAACACGGTATTGGTACCTGTTTCTGAAAAGATAAAGCCCGGAAAACGTAAATTCCGAAACGCCGTCCAATGTCAGAGAAAGACGCGGATGCAGAAATTCTTTCAGGCTTATATCCAAAGGAATAAAATCGGGATAATACGGAATGATCGTGTTTTTAACAAGTTGAGTGGTCATGGTTGTACTTCGGCTTTTTCCATATCCGCTTTTTTCTTTAACACCGACTTGCGTGAACCTATCAAAACAGAAACAGGTTCTAAAATCGGGATATGTTCGCAAATAATTTTTATGATTACTGTCATCGGAACAGCAATAACCATTCCGGTAAATCCCCAAATATAACCCCACAAAGAAAGTGAGATCAATATGACCAACGGAGAAAGCCCAACATGGTTTCCTATTATTTTGGGATCCAACAAATTGGAAAGTATCAAATTTACTGCCAGTATGATTGCTACTACAATAATAATTGGACCGGGCTGCTCAGGTCCGAATTGAATCAGCGCAAATAATGATATAGTAACGCCTGCGGTGATACTGCCAAGTGCGGGAATAAAATTAAGAAGAAATTGAATAACTGCCCATACCATCGCAAATTGCAATCCGACAAGAGAAAAACCTATAAAATAGATTATTCCATTTGCAAGGGAAAACAAAAATTTAGCGCCAAGATACCGGGAAACTTGCCTTATTATTTCATTTCCCATGTGATCGAAATTTCCAATGCGATTTTCAAATGCGGTAAAAAGTTTCATTTTAAAACAACTTGCTTCCATCAGGATAAACACCAGGAAAATGAGCATTAAAACTGCGCTTGTTACAAACCTGAAAGAAGCGTTTGTAATGGAAATTGCAAAGTTCTGGACAAATGTACGGATCACCGCCTGATCCCAAAGATTTTGCCAAAGTGTTTGTGCATCGTCGGTTTCAAGGTTAAACAGATCGGCTGCTTCGTGGAAAATCAATTCAAGGCGGCCTGCGTAAAGGCTGCTTTCGTTATCGAGGATTTGCTCGGCAACCATGCTGCCGGATATAAAAAACACAGTTCCAAATAAAAACATTCCTGTTATAACAATAATAACTATTAAAAGGATCGATAAAAAACGCGGACAGCGGATTTTATCAAGAGCGATTATCAGCGGAAACATTACTAATGCAAGCAACACAGCAATTACAAAGGGAAGTATAACAGAGGAAGCTATTTTTAAAACCGCACCGCCAATAATACAACAGATAAAAACCATCAGAAAAAAGATAGCTCTGCCAGAATTAAAGTTTCGCAAGACTTTATTCATACTTACAATATACAATAATTATAAGGAGTTGGGCAACTTATTAACTTAGGTTAATGCCAAAATCCCCAGGCAAGTAAGAGTATGGCGTAAACTAAGGCGATTACCATAGTGAAACACTGAAACACCCTGCTTGCTTTTGCCGGCTCTTTTTTTCTGCTTACAAACATAAGCCCAACCAAGACCGGGACAGCGATTACAAATACAATATTGAGTACAAAGTGTATCTGCAGTGATGCATAAGAAGCAAAGCTAAGACCACGCATTGCAAAAATCACATTATTGAGAGTTACGGCAGCCATCGATATGAAAAGCGCAAGGTTCAACTTTTTCATCAAATTGCAAGCAATCCCTTTTTTCTTGTTTCTGACAGCGCCGATAATTATAAGAACCAGAGCAACTGCAACAAACAGTATACACAATACAAAAAGAATCGCACTGCCAAAGTTTACGATTAATCTGCCTGTATTAATGGGCAGTAAATCAAAAAACATTATCGAAACACGTGTAACGTTTCCGTCGTTTGCCTCAATGAAGATATAATCAATCAGATCCATGATCGCTATTCCGCCGCCGGTGTTTTTGAATACATAAGGACTTACCTGAACAAGCCTTGCCCCTGCCATATCCAGCGTGTTTTCGTCAACAACTGTTATGGGAAACATTGCCAAAGACATTGGCAGATTCATGAAACCGGTTTTCGGCCGTCTTGCCATTGTGAACATCCCGCCAAAGCTG
Organism: Treponema sp.; assembly: GCA_009785545.1. Lineage (GTDB taxonomy): Bacteria > Spirochaetota > Spirochaetia > Treponematales > Breznakiellaceae > WQXQ01. The sequence goes on from WQWD01000198.1 coordinate 3,771, forward strand.
CTTGCATCGGGAAAATCGCCTGCGTATTGGGGCGGAACAAATTCACCAAACAACGCTCTGGTAAGCCCGAAACAAATAGCGGCTTCCTGCGCTTGATTTGTCATTATCACAACGCCAAAACGTTCCTCTGGAGCAAACGTAAAAAGAGCCGAAAAAGCGGATGTGTTTCCGCCATGTCCAAGCGCTCTTACTGCTCCGTAATGTTCCATAAAGCCATGCGAAAAGCGTGGAAAACCTTCTCTGAAATACAAAGTTACCGACAACATTTCGTTCAACGTTTCATTGTCCATGAAGAGGGGGCTTGTTTCGCCTTCTGCAGGCATGAGCGCAGACAAAAACTTAATTGCATCCTGCGCTGTTCCCATAACACTTCCTGCCGGATACAACCCGAGGAATATCCGCTCAACAGGAGAGACAACGGGGTGTTCTCTGCCGGCAAAGTGCCCTTTAATCTGTGTACGCCTTTCGGCTATATCGGGATTATCAGCTTGAAGCGGATGAATGGCAGTCTCTCTCATACCAAGCGGGATGAAGATATTTTCCCAAACATATTGATAAAACGGCATTCCCGAAACACGCTCCACAATGAAACCTGCAAGCCCGGTTCCATAATTTGAATAAGCAACAACCGTTCCGGGTTGGAAAAATTGACGAGGCTTCCACGTACGCAAAGAACCCTCAAGACTCGGAACGTCTTCTGCTCTGCTATAGAATATATCGACCAAGCGGTCTTCCCATCCGGGAGTGTGGTTCATCAAATCCAACATAGTGATAGGCATTTCGTATCGCTGCCTTCGCAGGAAGTTCTCTGGCAGATATTCACGTATGTCATTATTTAAATCGAGTTTTCCCTGTTCGACAAGCTGCATAACACTTGTCCACAAAAGCAACTTAGTTGCCGAGCCCCACTCAAAAATGGAGTCTGCATCGGCCCTTATTTCGCCCTGAATAGCGTAACCATAGGCTTGGTTGAATATCAGTTCCCCGTCTTGTATTATCGCAACAACAGCTCCCGCCGTTCTTGTGCCGATATACTCCCCGACAAATGTATCGATAAACTGATCCAGCTCGGAAAAGGGGATTCCAGACGGAGTTGCGGTCAAAGGTTCCGAAGCTGCATAAAACGGAGTTATCCCCACGATCAATATTGCCAAGATGACAGATAGTGCAAATTTGTTCATTGTTGTATTCCTTTTTAATAATCCACTTGATATGTAAAATATATTAATATATTATATTGACAAATCAACATTTATACAATATATTATAAGGTATGAGCAAGACAAACAATCGAATGTTGCCGGTACTAATCTTTTATACTCGCAAACAGACACTATTGGGTGGCTTGTGCATTATATATAATACCCCCCCCCCCCCCCCCCCCCCCCTACCACATAATTAAAAAT
>WQWD01000199.1 GCA_009785545.1 Treponema sp.
ACCGCAAAATAAATTGCCCAAAGACCCTGTGGCATTTTAGCTGTCGCACCCACAGACGCAGTCATGACATTTCCCCATTCGCAAGCTTGTTTGATAAGTACGCTGGAGATGTTTGGCACAATTACAAGGAGTGATTGTTAATACCAATTATGTTGTGACTGCCACCCTTGCGACTTCTTTTAGTTGAGACTGTCCCAAAACTTCAGTTTTTGGGACAGCTTCCTTAGATTTAAATGAAAAAGCGGCATTTATGACGCTTTTTCGGAAGCCAGTCTCAAAACTGACCGAGTTTTGGGACTGGCTCCTGTGCGTAAATAACCGCCAAACCCATTTAGCAGACAGGGCATTTCCCCATTCGCAAGCATGATTGTAACAGTATCTCGATTTGTTACAATGCGACCCTCATTTGCTTGTTTCAGTCCTGTTTTTATATTAAAAGGAAAGATTGGCTTTAACCGATGGGCAGATAAATGTGTTTGCCGACAAACAAGCCATAAGCGAGTTGACTAAAATCATCAAAAATAGTAATCTACCCACATACTAATTCATAGGAGAAAAACCATGGGTCAAGCCAGTAAAAACAGCCGTACCGCAAGCGCAACTCAAAGATTTATGTGCAACTGCGGGGGAGAAATCAAAATGAAAACCCTCTTTGACAGCGGCAAGGTAAAAAACATCGCAGAATGTGAAAAATGCAAACGGACAGAAAGACGCCCGTCTGATTTTCGTTAAGCAATAAAATGAGGCTTTTTCAAAACTTCAGTTTTTGAAAAAGCAACCTTAGATTTTGTTGGAAAAGTGGGCTTTAGATCACTTTTCCGAAAGCCTTTTGAAAAACTAACCGAGTTTTGAAAAAGGCTCAAATACTATTTAATTTTGGAGGATTCCTTTGGCAAAGATGAAAGATTCAGCAGAAAAACGGCATCGCAAGAGTGAAGAACGCCGTCTGAGAAATAAATCCGCAAAAAGCTCAGTCAGAACAAGCGTTAAAAGGTTTGTGACTCTCGCACAAAAAAAAGACCCTGAAGCCGAAGCGGCATTAAAAGAGATGATCAAAAAACTTGATACGGCTGCAGGAAAAGGCATTATAAAGAAGAATGCTGCCGCACGAAAAAAATCAAGAATGCAGCGGTATTTCAACACGATAAAAGCAGCTCAGTAAAAAATAATTGCAAAATTTCAATTTTGTAATTACTTCCTTATAAAACGCAGAGGTTATGCAAAAACTGAATTGAAGGTTCGTAGTTTTCGCATAACCTCACTCCGCAGGAAAAAGATGCCTGACCATCGTTCACCCGAAAAATTCACAAAGGCTGACATCATTGATACTCTGTACGAAGAAACGGGGATGGGTCGTGTCGAAAGCCGAAAGGTGCTCGATCTTATTTTTGATAAAATGAAAGAAGCCCTGACACGCAAACAAATAATTGAACTGCGTGGTTTTGGAACATTTGAAGTAAAAGTAAGAAAAGCCCGTCCGCAGGCACGAAACCCAAGAACAGGTGAGCAGATCATTGTTAAACCTCACGGAGCTGTAATTTTCCGTCCTGGCCGTGAAATGAAACAGGCTGTTTGGAAAATCTCCGAAGATGATACCGTACATCAAAATTAAAAGGCAGTAATGGAAAAAGGAAAAAGCCTTATCGTATCGTTATTAACTCGCTTGGGGCTTATTGTATTAGCGGCGGTTTTGTTTGCCATATCTTTTCCAAATCCTATTTTTGCGCGCGGGCTTTCATTTTTTGCGTGGGTTGCGTTTATTCCAATCCTTGTAGTTATCAACAAATCCCGGCTTTTTACAAGCGCACTTTGGGGTGCGGTTTATGGTTTTATCGCTTATTCCCTTTTTAATTATTGGTTAAGCAATTTTAATCCGCTTGCGGGGACTATCGTTTATACTATTTATTCGATTTATCTGGCTGTTGTTTTTGTTCTTTTAAAACTGGCAGTTATCTTTTTTCCAAAACACGGATACCTTGTTCAATGGCTTGTTTGGCTTGGTTACGAATTCTTGCGTACGCAGGGCTTTTTGGGTTACTCCTATGGAATATCGGGTTATTCACAATGGCAAGTAATTCCGCTGATACAAATCGCCAGTATCACAGGTATATGGGGTGTCAGTGCGCTTGTTACGTTTCCGTCTTTCTGGCTGGCAAAAATATTAACGGCAAAATTTTCTCATGGAGGCATCGAACCTTCAGTTCCACGATCTTTGTGGTATCAGCGCCTCCATGAAAGATTATCTCAAGTAAAATTATTTGATAAACTTTCGGGAATTGTTTGGGCTTTAGCTCTTGCTGCGTCTTTGATTTTTGGGTTTGTTTCTATTAGTAATTTTTCTTCTAAAATGGCAGCCGGTTATTATCCTGAGGTGAATATCGCTCTTATCCAGCATAACGCTGATCCGTGGGAAGCAACCAGAGTCCCAACTGAATGGCAAAGAGTCGAAGGGCATCGCCGAGACCTTGCTGTATTGACTCGGCTTTCTGATGAAGCGCTCGCCGCCAATCCCGATCTGCAATTGGTTGTTTGGCCGGAAACGGCGTTTGTTCCAAGAATTCACTGGCATACAACATATCGGGGAGATCAATCTATGTGGCTCATTGTCAGGGATCTTTTGGATTACCTTTCAAGACAGGATGTTCCGTTCATGATTGGCAATAATGACGCACGCAGAGATCCGTCACGAAACCCGGATGCACTTCAAGACTTTAGGGTAGACTACAATGCGGCAATGCTCTTTGAAAATGGCGTACTTACAGGGCTTTACAGAAAAAAACATTTGGTTCCCTTTACTGAACATTTTCCCTACCGCAGGCAATTCCCCTGGATCTATCAATGGTTGAGGAATGCAAACACTACTTTCTGGGAACAGGGTACGGAAGAAACTGTTTTTGAACTGCCCGATTTTACTTTTTCTACGCCTATTTGCTTTGAAGATACATTCGGCTATCTGTCGAGAAACTTTGTCCGACGTGGCGCTGACTTGCTCGTCAACCTTACAAATGATGCGTGGGCAAACAGCCTGAGCGCCCAATATCAACATCTGACTATGGCTGTTTTCAGATCGGTAGAAAATTACCGCTCATCAGTCCGTTCCACTACTACTGGTCAGACTTGCGCTATTGACCCGTTGGGCAGAGTGATTGCGATTGCCGAACCGTTTGTGGAAACATGGTTGAATGTGACAGTGCCGATTACGCAAAAAAAGACCCTTTATACACATTTGGGCGACTATTTAGGAGTATTTTTCACAATTGCGGCAGCTATATCATTGCTTAATGGTGCGGCATGGTTTACAATAAGGAATCTGAAAAAAGCGAGGGAGCAACATGGACACCAAAAAAAAGATACTAATCGCAGATGATGAATCGGCAAGTCTGGAGTTTTTTGAATTAATGCTGTCAAAACTCGGCTTTGTCGTGGAGAAGTGCAGCGATGGCGCTGAGGTCTTGGAAAAAGTAAAAAAATTCCACCCCGATATAATTTTGCTCGATTACATTCTGCCGGGTATGACAGGCCGTGAGATAACGCAAACAATAAAACAAGATCCAAAATATAAAGATATTTCCATTATCATGTTGTCCGCACTCAATGATGTAAAGAATAAAGTTGCGGGCTTCGAAGCAGGCGTTGATCATTATATAACAAAACCGTTTAACTTTACCGAAGTGCTGGCACGTATAAACGCCGTTTTACGCAATCGGGCGCTGTTTGATCAGATAAAGGTGCGTGAAGCCCGCCTTGCGCTCGCAGAAGAACTGAACAGAGACCTAAAACAAAATCTGTCAGTTTTTATTGAAAGTGTAGACGAACTCGACGAAGCAATCAAAATGATTTGCGAAAACACGGAAGCGGTTTGCGCTGCCAAAGACATGACGCTTAACAAAGAAACCATGACAAATTATGTAAAACCCGCAAGCCAAAAATTGTTGTCGGTTCGAAAGCTCATTGCGGCTCTTGACGCAAGGATTGAAAAAACTATAGATGAATGGGATAATCTGAAAAAAGACGAGATTGGGCTTCCTGTTTTGGAAGGTCAGATACGAAAATTATTACACCAAGAAGAAAATCATCAAGAGCCTTAAACGATCATAGGTTCAGAACAGAGGTTAAATATGCCCAAAAAAGACGGAAAAAAAAGAGACAAAGAAATTGTAATTTTAGGTAAGACTACCAATTTTACCGGAGTTTTAAAATTTAATACAACCTTGTGTATTCAAGGGGTATTCAGAGGAACAATAGAAGCGAACGGCGATCTTATCGTAGACAAAGATGCGGTGGTTAATGCTGATCGCATAACAGTAGGCTCTCTGACGGTACACGGCAATGTACAAGGCGCTGTCAACGCGATGGACAAAGTTGATTTGATGAGCGGCTCGAAAGTACAAGGTGATGTGAGGGCGGCAAAACTCCGCATTGCGGATGGAGTTACTTTCGATGGCAAATGCAAAATGACAAATATCGAAAAAGACATCGAGATTTTTCACCGCCCCATCGAAGAAATAAAAGCGGAATTACAACGCTCAAATGCCAGAATGTAAGGCACTTGAAGCACTTAATAAAAGAGCCGAAGAAACGGCGGCTGCGGTTATGGAAAAACTTAAAAGTTCTTCCCTTACGCTCGCTCTTGCAGAGTCTTGCACAGCGGGGCTTGTATCAAGTTTACTTGTAAACACAAGCGGCGCATCAGCTCATTTTTGGGGCTCTTTTGTTTGTTACAAGCAGGAAGCAAAAACAACAATGCTCGGCATTAACAATGATGAGCTTTTGACCAATGGCACTGTAAGCCGTGAAACTGCTATCGCAATGGCAGAAAACACGCTGCGAAAAAGCACGGCAGACATAACGGCTTCCGTAACAGGTTTTGCCGGACCAACCGGCGATGACAAAACAAGCGGTGGAACGGTTTGGACAGCAGTTGCTCTGCGGGACGGCAAGGTTGACGCAAAAGAGTTTCGCTTTTCAGGCGGCAGAAACATAATCCGTGTTTATGCGTGCATTGCGGTTCTGGAAGAAATTTTACAAATGATACCAAATCCTTGATTCTTTTTGCGGAGCTTTTTATCAGATACCCGCTTGACATAAAACCAAAAAAAGTTTAGATTTTTAATATACATGTATTTTATATCTTTTCGGTGAACATGAACCAAAAACAAATAGT
>WQWD01000200.1 GCA_009785545.1 Treponema sp.
AATGCAAGAGGAGCAGGCAGAAAACCTAAACTAACAGACGAGATGAAAGAAAGGATAAAAAACTACAGAAAAACAGGAATGACAATAAAAGAAATAGCAGAGACATTGCAAATCTCAATAGGACTAGCACACAAAGGATGTAAATCTTAAATCACCGGGCTACCCTAAAAAAACTCCCGCCGGAGGCGTAAGGGAAACCAACCGACATAGTACCCCCAGGATGCCAAATCACCGTAACTACCCACCGTTGTACGACGCTCCCGCCACCACGGTAGAGGGCAAACAAAAGAAAAAAATAAAAACGTCAAGGTTGCCCCGCAGGGGCAAGTGAAACGTACCTTGATGATTTTATTTTTTTCTTTTACACTTGCCCGACGTGGGGAAGGGAAAGTTTGTGATATTTTAGGATAATAGTGCCAAAAATATAAGCAAAAAGAAGTGTAAAGAAAAGTCGGGCTTTTTGGGCAAAAAATCAGTGTTATGATGATAGTGTTTAAAAGTTGGGAACAGAGCATTCCAGCTTTTTTTGTTGCCCAAAAACTAAATTCTTTTTGTACTGACAATTTTGGATGGCTATTGCCATTCTTTTTTGTTTTACAGTTCTGTTGTGCTTGTTTTTTGCTTTTGCTCATAATGCAACGTATTTGCTATTTTTAGCCCCTATTTACTTTACAGGTAGTTTTATATTGTTTTACTATATATCGCTATGAGACGAGTGTTTAAATGCGTTTTAAGACCATTCTAAATATTAAATGCTTCTTGGCCAATTTAAAAAGTAAAATTTATTGCTTAGGTTTTGTAATTCAAAAATATAAAAAAGTCCTCCTGTATTTTTTACAAGAGGACTTTTGTTTTTGAGATTTTCATGTGTTCGTATTTATGTTCGATATTTTTTCTTTTTTTTCAGGATTTTTTTTTAAGCAAAAAAACGGTTGAATTTTCCCTCAAAAAGGCTGTAATTTGGCAGAGTTTCTTCTTCTCTTGATACATTGTGATTAATGTCCGCACCCTAAAGTGCCCCCAAACCCGCGCGGGGACTGGCTTTGAAGGTGTTTTAATACCTGGCTGGTTGAATGTTTTTTTTAAAATGGTTTTTTTTATAGTTTTTTTAATAATTTTTTGGGGCTTGTTTGATGTTTGTTCGATGCTTGAGATCCGTTAAAATTCGGGGTAATTTGGGGTTTTTGGGAGATTTGAATGTTATTGATGACAATAAAAAAAGCCTGTGGTATATTTTAGGTATCGAATCTAAAAAAAATAACACGGGCCTTTTTATGCCCTCATCACCAAAAAAGATAAATACCAAAAAACCTAAGGAAAGGAAAAAGGTAGATAGCCAAAAAGGTAATAGAGAAGCTTGAATAGAGATTTTCTCAATCACCAAAAGAGATAAATACCTAAAAACCAAAGGAGAGGGAAAAAGGTAAATAGCTAAAGAGGTAATAGAGAGGTTTGAGATTTTCTCAATCATCACCTAAAGAGATAAATACCCAAATTCAAGAGAAAAAGGTAAATACCCAAAGAGGTAACAGAAGGAGATTTTTTATGATTAAATCTAATGATAAGTCTATCAAGAACGTAAAGAAAAAGCAAGAGAAAGTGTTTTTATCTGATAAGGATACAAATGGAAAAGAGCGTCCTTGGGCGGCTAAAAAGACTATGAATGAGGCTTTAAGAGGCACTTATTTATCTTTGGCAATGGATGAAAATTTGCTTGGATTGCCTGACTATTATCTTAAAAGGGCAGAAAGATTAAATTTTTGCTCTCGTTATCTTGAATTTAAAAATTTTGAAGATGGTACTCGTAAATTGAACCGAGCTTGTTTTTGTCAGCTTACACTTTGTCCTATTTGTTCTTGGCGTAAGGAATTGAAAGTGCGGGTGCAGTTAGGTAAAGTTGTAACTGAGTTGATAAAGCAAGGTTATCGTTTTCTATTTTTGACTTTGACTTGTGAGAATGTAGGTAAAGTTGACCTGTCTGACACTGTAGATAATCTTTATTCGTCGTTTGATAAAATGTTTAAGCTAAGACCTGTAGGAAAGGCTATTGATGGTCATTTTAGAGCTTTAGAGATTACACACGATACTAAGCGCAAGATAACAAAGGCTATGTACAAAAGGAGTAAAGAATATTACGATACCAGGAATTTAAAAGTGGGGGATGTTAACCCAAATTTTAATATGTATCATCCGCACTTCCATGTTATGTTAGCAGTGAAACCAAGTTATTTTAAAGAAAAGGATTTATATATCAAGCAAGAAGAGTGGACAAGCCACTGGCAGCAATCTTTACAAGTATCGTATAAGCCAATTGTTGATGTGCGAGCCATAAGGGATGTGAAGGGAAAAGGAGTGCTTGAAGTTGCTAAATACACCGTTAAGGATAAAGATTATATTGTTAAAGAGGACAGGCAGTTGAGTGAAGAGGTTGTTATGACACTGGATGATGTTTTGTACAGAAGAAGGTTAATTGGCTATGGCGGGATAATGCGTAAAATACATAAAGCGTTGAACCTTGATGAGGATGTAAAAGCAGATGTAAATATCGATGAAGAGGACGAAGAATACAAAGAAGTAAGCCATATCATAGAGCGTTATAACTGGCATGTAGGTTTTAAGAATTATGTTTTGAAGTCTGCTAAAAAAGTTACTGCGGATTGAGTGTGTAATAATTTAAAGGAGATGTAGACATGAGTCGATCAGAGTCAGAAGAGTACGTTCGCTTTGAGTGGAACGAGGAAGAGCAAAGTCATTGCGGTATGGTTGAACGTAATGGTAAATGGGAGTTTATAAAGCCGTTTGTTACAATGCTGGCGGAGTACGTTAATATGATGTATCAGCCCGGCAGTTCAAAGAGTGGGTTTATGGAGGCTTTGGAAGAAATGGGCTTTGAGTTTGAAGATTTGGAGTAGTTAGTTTTCATTGTCCATTGACAATTATTAGATGATCATTCAAGATGTGTTTAAGCATATCGTGGGCGGTTCTTTGGTCGAACTCCGAAAGGAGGGCTGACCATGACAGTGATACCCATGTCGCCATTTGAATTGATTTATTTAATTCTAGTGGCGATTGGACTTTATATCGCTTATAAGAACACAAAAAAATAAGCCGCCCTTAGCCAAAGATAGCGGCTTGTTTGGTTAGTTGTAATTGCTTTCGATTAATTCTTAATCTAACTGAGTTCGACCACTGTCATTGTTTTATGATATGTGACTGTTGGGGGCGTTTATAACGCCCTCATTTTTGTTTGCTGTATAATTTTTTGTCAATTGATTTAGTCAACATAATTTATCATATTGCTTAAAGCATGTCCAATTTCATTGTGTTTACTCATTTTTTACTTATTTTTTGTTTGGTCATTTTCTATAATCTCGAGATAACGATAAAGACTAGGACGCGAACAATTACATAGTCGTGCGAACTCTGCTTTTGTAAGGCTGCCTTTTTGGTAAGTTGGATAATGATTAAGAAAAGCCTGTGGTAATTTGCTTTTGGTTAACGCCGGTCTGCCTAATTTGATTCCCTTTGCCCTAGCATTAGCAACGCCGGACTTCACACGCCGGATCGTCATCTTGCGCTCCATTTGCGCAAATATGCCCATCATAAGAAACATACTCTCAACCATGGGGTCTATGCCATTATTGCAGTCAGCAGTAAAACCACCGGCTTTGATTGTGATGTTCTGATCAGAAGCCCACTCAAGAATATGACATAAATGATGGACACTTCTTGTAATGCGGGACAGCTCTAAAACTATTAGAGTGTCTCCTTTTTTTATTTGCTCTTGCAGCTTTTTAAGCTGAGGCCGCTTTGTATTTGAACCACTCTCATACTCTTGAAAAATTTTTTTAGCACCCATGTTTTTGAGATCTTGTACCTGTCGCTCAATATCCTGCTTATTTTCGTTAGTACTGCATCTAGCGTATCCGAACACCATAATTGTAACTTACCCCTTAAAACGATTAATTTTGAAGCATCTGACGGGTGTAAATTGTATTACAGTATGAAAGCAGATTACCACGTGAATGATTCTGTAGAATAATCCTTTAAAGTGAGTTGTAAAGTAAATGGATTTAGCTTTGAAAAGTGTCAGTAAATCAGATGATTTTTTTTACGGATTTAACGACATAATTTAGTGTATTTTGTCATATTTTGTCGATTGCGATTTTTCCTTTTTCCAATTACTGTTTGTCTAAAAAAAAACATTGACAAGCTGTAAAAGCATGGATATCATTACCATGCTAATTTTGGTACATATTTAGACTTTTGGAATTGATGGGGATAAACCAAAAGTGATTATTACTAAAGATATTTCTATTTATGAACCAAATATTAGTAATTTAAGTACACTTAGGCATGGCAACAATGTTTTAATGTGTACTATATAACTTAATCATATGGAGGAAATAACATGAAAAAGGCTTTGAAGAGTATAATTGCATTAACTTTAAGCATGGTAATGGTAACATCTTCAAGTTATAATGTTTACGCCGGTGAAAAATTTGATTATTTACCGGATGGCGAATATATTGAAATTGTGCCATATGCTCAAACATTTATAACAAGAAACAATGTGCGTTTGCATGGTTCTCCCGGTGGAGGAATGTTTATGGGTTGGTTGAATTATGGAGATTTGGTTAATGTTCAACATCAAAATGGAATGTGGCTTTATGTTAGAGTTCTTCGTTCCCGTCTTAGTCCACAGATTGTAGGATATCGAGGATATATCAGTATAGAGTACACTTGGAGATAGAAAGTTAGAGAAAAATTGACATCATGAAAGAGAAAATAATAATACTATCAGCTGTTCTTTTTGTTGCAGTTATGGGGACAGGTTTATTTTTTGTATATCAATCAATACTTGCACAAGGACATGATCAGTTTGTTGATGAGATAGCAGCCCGAAAAAACGCAGTTATAGATATTGCAAAAGTATGGGCTTTTGAAGAATTAGAGCTTTCTTTAGACGAAATCAGTTTTGAAGCAAGCATTGTTGGTTTTGGTCATGTTGAGCTTTGGCAGGTTGATCTAAAAGATGAGAATGATAATCTCATTACGTCGGTAAATGTGGATCCCGTTACTGAAGAGCTTAATGAAATTATAATTATAATCTCTCCGGAAAGCTTTGTTGAAGTAAATGGCATGGTTATA
>WQWD01000201.1 GCA_009785545.1 Treponema sp.
AGAAAGAAAAAAAGATGTTTTCCGGCTGTTCTGCTCAATTTATACTCCTTAATTCTCCAATATAGTTATTTCTACACGGCGGTTTGCCGCCATTCCCTCCGGCGTATCGTTATCTGCAACAGGATGTTCGGCTCCAAACCCCGTAGCGCTTATTTCCCAAGCTTCACGCACGCCAAGGTCAACCAAAAACGCCGCCACGGCCTGAGCCCGTTCTGTAGACAAGCGCAACCTGCCTTCTTCGGTTCCTGCCAACGCAGTATGACCTGCAACCGCAATCCGTCTGCCGGGGATACTGCGCAAAATGACCGCAATCCCGTACAGCTTTTCCCGCTCGTCGTAGGGAATCTCAATCGAGTCCGCCAAAAACTGTATGTCGGAGAGGCTTATCATTATGCCTTCGTCAACAACAGTAACTTGGACATCTTCGTATTCTTCCAGTTGAATGTGAATCTGCTCGGCAAGCACAAGTAAATCTTCCTGCTCAAATACAAACTCAGGTTCAGAGGCAATTGAATCTCCCACATGATCAAGAATCCTGCCAACCAAATAAAGCAAGTGTTCGCCAGAAACAAGCTGAGCCGGAGCAACTCTGCCATGCACAATTCCCAGAAATTCCATTTCACGGTACGCATAATGCGGAGAGTTTGTCCACCTGTATAAAAATCCGCCCCGTACGTCAAACGATCGCATAATAAGCAGCGAAACGCCGTCAAGGCGAGCCGGACTATCGGGCGCTGCGTTTCTGGGCAGCCAATTTCGTTCCCTTGCAAACCGAAACGCATCGTCAGGGTCGGCAAACGCCGCAGCATTGGCGGCATCAAGCACAAAGCGGGAAGCCTGCGCATACGTAACAACGTCAGTTGCCAAAAGGCGCTCTATTTCCGCCGCCGTACTTGCAGCCAAAAAAGCCGGCCCCACGCACAACAAACACCCTACCGCCATCAGAACTTTATACTGTTTTATGTATGCAATTATCGTTTTAATATCGTTCTCCCTTTTGTTGCAGCATTTACGAGATTATGCTATTATATACTACAGTGAAAAAAAAGTCAACCTTTTTGTAAAAAATTACTATTGGAGATTATATGAGCATGAAATGGAAAACCTTGCTTTGCGCCCTTGTTGTGTCGGTATTTTTTTCTATCATTTACGCAATCGGTGTCTTCGGCTCCCTGGGGTATCAGGTTTACGACTTCTTTCTGCGCTTCCGTGCCGAGCGTGTGCGTGACAGCAATGTTGTCTTTCTTAATGTCGATGATAACGCTATTGCGTATAACGGTGTTTTCCCATGGCCAAGATCGGTAACAGCCGACGGCATTTTGCGGCTCAAGGAATACGGCCTGCACGCTCTTATTTTTGATATCGAGTTTATCGACCGTGGACATCAGGGCGTGGACACCCTCTACTTAAACCGTGGTCTGCCTGCGGACTTTGACCGCAGTTTCTCGGAAATTAATTCCGCAGTGCAGGAAATTTTCGGAGCGGTCAGAGCAGGAATGTTACACGCCAACGACATCGACCGCCATACGCAAGCCTTCACGTTTTTTATCAACGAAGAACGATTGCGGCTTTTAACGAACGTCCAGCGCATAGCCAGAGACAACGACGAATACCTGTTTCAGGCTTCCGAGTTGTTCGGCAGAAGCTGGGTTACACTAAACCTCCGCTCCGACCCTCTGCGAGGCGAACAGGCCGAGCGGAGATCCCTTGCAGAAGAACACTTTTCGCACAACATTACCGCCTCAGACAACGCCCACAGGGGAAACTTTGCGGACATTCTGCCTCCCTTGCCCGGTCTGGCTCTGTCTGCAAAAGGGGCAGGCTTTACCAACGTAGAAATTGACGCAGACGGTATCAGACGCCGCCTGTACCTTGCGCAAAACGTCCACGACCACTGGTATCTGCAGCTTGTTATGCCCGCACTTATTCATTATCTTGGTTACCCCGATATAGAGCTGGAACGCCGCAGGTTAACCCTAAGAGACGCACGTTTGCCGTCAGGCGAAATTCAAACCATCACAATCCCTCTGGACACACAAGGACGAATGATAATTGACTGGCCGCCGCAAAATTACTTTAACAAGTTCCGCCATGTATCGTTTGTATATTTCGCCCTGCTGGATGATATTGAAGCGGGCATGGAAGAATATATCCGTGCGCTTAACACATCGGACATTCTTTTCTTTTCGCAAGCCGATGAGCAATTAGAACGTGCGCCCTTTCTGGTTATGGAACTCACGGAAATCTTTGACGCCATTCTTGAGACAAGAAACTACGCAATGCAGATGGTTTCTACAGAAATGTTTGATTTATACGTAGAGCTTCGCCGCCACAGCCGCAGCCTTATTCGAGAGCTTCTTGACTCAGGCTTAACAGAAAGAATTATTTCCGCAGCGACAGAGCTGGTCGAACAATTCCCATGGCTTGCCGATGAAATTATCGACGAGGCCGAATACATTGTAACACTGGCAGAATTCCTTGATCTTAATCTGACTCGATACGAAGAAATCGACAGTCACCTTGACAATGAGCTGCGCGGCAAGTTTGCAATTATGGGCCGTGTTGATACTGGAACCACCGATATTGGATCAAACCCTTTTTGGGGGGAATACATTAATGTCGGCACACACGGCGTTGTATTGGACATGATCCTTTCAGGATCGTTTATCACCTTTATCGATGAAATCTGGATCATACTGTTTACCATCGCTTTTGTAATGCTGTTTTTTGCGGCAAGCGCCAAACTCCCGCCCCTGCCAAGAACCGCATCGGGATTTATTGCGGTAATCGTTGTTATTGGCACGGCAATTGTGCTGTTTCGGTTTACCGGATTGTTTTTTAATCCTCTTGTAACAACCTTCGCCATGGTCGGAGCTGTCATCTTGCGGGAGGTAGTGTTATACGCAAGCTCGGAGCGGGAAAAACAATTTATCCGCAAAGCTTTTTCGACGTATGTTTCCAATGAGGTTGTACAGGAACTTATTGACGATCCTTCCCGCCTTCAGCTTGGCGGAACCAAGCGTAACATGAGTGCACTTTTTACCGACCTGAAGGGATTTGCCACATTATCGGAAAAGCTGGATCCGGAAAGTCTGGTAAGTATTCTTAACCGCTACCTTACCGCCATGAGCGACATTGTTCTTGCGGAAAAAGGCACTATCGACAAATTCATCGGCGACGCCATTGTCGCCTTTTTTGGCGCACCGTCACATATGCCTGATCATGCGTTAAAAGCCTGCATTTCCGCTCTTACCATGAAACGAATCGAAAAGGATTTTAACAAAACGCTTCTGGAAAGCGGGCTTATTCCAGTCCCGCTTTTAACCCGAATCGGCATTAACACAGGAAGCATGGTCGCCGGAAACATGGGAACCGAAAACAAAATGAACTACACAATTATGGGCAATGCGGTAAACTTGGCAGCCCGTCTGGAAGGCGCAAACAAACAATACGGAACATGGATACTTGCCTCTGACGCAACAGTCAGCGAAGCCGGCAGCCTTATTCTTTCCCGCAGAATCGACCGTATCAGGGTAATAGGCATCAACGAGCCGATACAAATCCACGAGCTGCTCAACACCCGCCAAAATGCGCCGCCGCAAGAAACCAATCTGGTCAACATATTCCACCAAGCACTTGATTATTACGAAAAACACAACTGGAAAGATGCGCTGGAAGGCTTTAAAGCGTCACTCGCAATAGAAGGCGGCGGCCCGTCAGAAGTGTACATCAAACGCTGCGAAACTTTTCTGACAACACCGCCCCCCGCCGATTGGGATGGTGTGTACAACCTGACGGAGAAGTAAGGGGCGTTTGCGGTTAAGGGAGCGATAAGCAGTTTTTTCACACAGCACCTCCGCTTGTTATTAGAGTGGCAAAATACGCCGTATGGTGTGGGTTACTTCAATCTTTTCTTTTAGAAAATTATCCAATTTCCATAACCTCATTCTGCCTTTTCAATAAAGAGAAGAGGGATTTTCTCCATGTTCATACAAAATATTTTACGAGACTGTTATTATTTTGTCAATATATGATTTTTGGGTTAAAATCGTAGTCCAACAGCAATTCTAAAATGGTGTTTGCCCTCTGTAAATTAAGGATAAACACCTAAAAAAGTAATATTTCAAAAATCTCCAGTACTTGACATGCTGTAAATTATAGTTTACACTTAATTTATGAAAGTACGCAAATCGGACTTATTTATCAAATGGCTTAATAAACTCAAAGATAAAATTGGAAAGCATCTTATTTCCTCTCGTATCTCAAGATTAGAAGATGGCAATCCGGGAGATTGCTTCCCTATTGGTGATGGTGTGACCGAAATGCGTATTCATTACGGACCGGGATACAGGGTTTATTTTTTTGACACTGGCAAATAAATTATTATCCTGCTTTGCGGCGGTGACAAGTCCACCCAACAAGCAGATATTAAAAAAGCAAAAAAAATAGCAAAACTTTATAAGGAGTAAAAATATGAAAACAGCTGTAAAAGAAAAAATTATTTTTAGCGATTGGGACATAGCAGAAACTCTTGAAACAAAAGAAGATATTGCAGCCTGTTTAGAGGTTGCTCTTTCTGAACCAAATACAAGTTTTTTATTCAAAACGCTTGGGGCTTTGGCTCGCTCAAAAGGCATGACACAAATTGCCAGAGAGCTAGGCGTGACTAGAGAGGGTTTGTATAAATCTCTGTCTCCTGATGGGCATCCTTCTTTTGAAACAGTTATTAAACTATTTGACCTTTTAGGCTTACAAGTAAAACTAGAACCAAAGAGTGCATGAATTATAGTCAATTAACGCCCGTAGTGTCTCATCAACTACGGGGTTATCCTTATCCTCACAGGGCTGTGGCGACGAACCGCAGTGCCGTCTCCTAGCCGACCACCACCATTACTTCCCCAAGCCCAAAGCTCGCCACTCGTCGTGATTACTAAATAGACAACCGCCGACAGGCGGCTTGCAAAAATCCCTGTCGGCTCGGGATGGTCGTGGCTTTCATCTACGGACGCTTTGGCGTCGCAGCATTGCCATCCACGCCATATTTCGCCGACACGGCTTTTCGCAAGCCGCCT
>WQWD01000202.1 GCA_009785545.1 Treponema sp.
GATTTACCTCCCGGTTATTCAATTGAATTTGATCCTGAAGCCATTAAACAAAGTGAACGTTTATCAGCAACCGTACTTTCACTTATTATGGCAATTGTTTTTTGTTATATGATAATTGCGTCTATAAACGAATCTTTTACAATTCCGCTATTGGTTCTTTCCGCAATACCGCCGTCTTTGGCCATTCCCGCTATTTGGCTGGTATTGAGCGGCAGCTTTTACAATTTTATTATTGCCTGTGCGTTTATCGCAGTAAGCGGCATGACAGTTAACGCATCGGTTCTTTGCACGGATAGTATTCGTTCAAGAATCCGAACAGAAAGCGACAAAACTGTTTTAAATATTTATTTGGCTCTTCGCAGAAAAATGCCGGCTTTGCTCGCCACTACCGGAACAACAATAATTGGAGCAATTCCGTTTCTTTTTTTGACAGAAGGGGCAAACACACTTATAAGGACTTTGTCATTGGTAAGCGCTTTGGGGATTGCCTGCTCATTGTTGTTTTCAATTACAATAATTCCATCACTTTTATTTTTGTCAAAAAATTCTTTTTCATTTTTTACACAAAATACCATTCACGCTTGAGCGTGATTAAAACAAAAATTTGGAGAATTTGATGAAACTGTATTTTATAAACAAAACAATCACCGTATTTTTAACATTGATTTTATTTTGGGGACTATTTCCGCCAATTTTATTTGCTCAAAACTTTTCCGATTTTTCGTCTGGAGAAATCAGAGGGTTTAACAGAACTGTATTTGACAATCACTTTAGCAGAGCGGGCAGAGAAATAAACCCTGATCGCTGGTTTTCCGAAGCCAGATTGGGTATTACTCTTGCGATTAACGCCTGGGAGTTAATTGCCATTTCATTATACGACGATCCTGTGCACAGAGAAGATGCAAAAAAACAATTGGTAAACTGGAGCAATGAAGAGCTGGAAAAACGTTTTTCTCAATGGCTGATAGAGCACTTTTTTGGTGAAGCCGTTGAAAAAGCCATTATGAATTTATCGCAAATGCTGGAGAATACACAGCTCAATTTTTCATGGCATTTAGATGATGACGGCAACATTCTTTTTGATGACAAAACCGGCGATCCAAAGGTTATACGCCCGGATGAAGAGGGCAGAGAGTTTTCTCAGGATTTGTTAAGTTGGCGTAACGAAACGGAAAATATCATCGCAAACGCCAATGTATCGTTTAACAATCTTTTATTACATCTATACCCTGAACTTTTAATATACATTCCGCTTGAATTACGTGAATCAATCGGCAATATAATCAATGAATCTTCATCATTAATGAGCAGTATAACCAAGATGGAATTCGAAAATATTGCCGCAAGAGAAGAGCGTATTTTCACAAGCCGCCGGACAAGAGATATTTGGAGCCTTAGGAAAAAAAGCGATGATGAAGCCGCAAGATTATTTACAGAACGTTTAATTGGGGAAACTCAAGCCAATATAAAAAACGGCATTGAAGATTTGAACGTCAGACTGGAACAAGCTGCTGCCGGCACTGGAGATCTCGCTCTGTTAGGTGAAGAATGGCTGCGTTTGTATAAAGAACAATTTGAAAGAGGATTAAAAGCATGGGAAGACGCCGAAGAAAGATTTTTTATCAGGCGAATTGAATGGGAGCAGGATTCGATCAGACTATTTTCCGAAGGCGAAGAAATTTGGGTTTCGGCATTTAAACAATTTGAAGAACAACGACAACAATGGGAATTAAGCGCAAAAGAATTATTCGAAGCCGGTATGATATTGTTTCAAAATATTTCCGAAGATTTTCATAAAAAAATGGATGACGCAAGAAGAGAATTTGAACTGAACATGGCAATGCGAATTGGAGAGGGAACAACCAGAGTAAAAGCATTGATCGATATGTATCTTCTCTGTTCATCTGCGGCAATATCATCGTTGGAAAATTTGAAGTATTGGCAAAGTCAATATAGTGATGAAATAAAAGATATAAGCGATACGGATTTTTTTGAATGGATTGAATTGGAATTACTTAATATAAATCAGGAAATAGAAAACAGGCAAAGTAATACTCCTATGAATTATTTGTTATTCAAATTAGAAATACTTCATAGAATCCAAAATTCTTATGAAATGCATAAATCATATTTGGAAAGAGCCGTTGAAATACGCGGCATAATTCTTGAAAATTATGCATCGCTTCTTGGCGAAGGAACTTTAAAAGATATTTTGTCTCCCGATGTATCAAGTGAAGATTTCTATCTGGATGAATATCAAATTGCGCTAATAAGGGCGCAAGCTCTTATCTTGTACTGGGAACGAAAAGTTGCTGTCGCTGAAGCTGTAAATGAATACGCCGCTGAACTCGGCGCCGGAAGAATGACAGAAGCGGAAAGCAGGCGTGCGTGGGAAGAAGCAAGGAACGCATATCTTTTATCATTGGCTATTTACGAAGAAGAATTAAACAAACTCAATTCAATTGGCGGCGATCTTCAGAAACAGCTTGAAATACTGAATAATTTGGCGCAAACAATGCAGAAAGAAGAAGAAAAACTAAATCAGTTACATTCCGAATATACTGCACTTGTAATGATCTCCGTAATTAATCGTGAAGAATATTTTTTATACTTATTTAAGTCGAGATTCGATGATCTGGTTACGTTATATAAATCGATACAAATTTCCGGGCACAATTCAAAATATTATGCGGAACTTAATTACGCTATGAAATGGGAAATTCTGGAACGAAGAGAATCAGCGGAGAAATTATTAGATTTACTTATAAATGGAGATAATAACGAAATGTTATCTCTTTTTGCTTTGGAGGAACAAGTTTTTAATGATTTAGCTTCAGAAGTCGAATTAAAAACCCGGCTGGCGATAATAAATCTGTTAAGTTCTTATGACGAACCTTTTAGCGGAGCAGATTGGTATTCCAAAGCAAAAGGAATTATTTTATCTGATGAAGAAAAAACAGCTCTTGTCGGAAACAACCTAAACACACAGCTTTTTACAGATTATTTAAACAGTTTGGAAATTCTTCTTATAAAACGCCTTGAATATGAATTGGATGCGCTCATAAACTTTTTGGTACAAAAAGATGATTCTAATTCTGATTTTGCCTTGTTGTTTTTAGCCGACAAAGAAAATGCGTTGTTTATATATGAAGTTTTGACTGCCTTAAAAAATCGAATAGAACAAGGGAAACAGTATTATGTTGATGATTACGGAGAAAATCTAATATTAGAATATTTTCTTTCAGGGTTTTCATTTTTTGAAAGAGACGATTTCTTTCTTCTCCAATATTTTGATGATTATCATTTTAATATGAGCTTGCTGAAAATATTCAATGAGTATTCAATTTACAGTTATTTTATTCAGGAAGAACTCTGGTTACAGACTCTTTTGGCGTTGGAGAATTTGCTAAACGAATACGATTTAACTGTATCAGGCAATTTACTTCCCGATATACAAATTCTCGCTGGAGCAATATTCGCCAAACCCGGAGATTTTTTGTTAAATTCGGTTCAATTTATCAGGGATTTTTATAATAGCTTTCAAATGAAACCTCAGTGGATCACTGAAGAAATTCTTGTTTGGAAAAACGCATTTTTTGAATACATTGCAGCTTATGCATTATTTTATAACATAACACCAGACAAAAATATTTCGGCTTTAGAGTCTGAACAAGAAGAATTATACAATGCTTATGATTCACTTGCAGATCAGGTTAGTTCTTTGTATTTTATATGCAATATTGCATCAGAAAATATTAATAATTCTTTGATGAAAATATTAAACGAACTGGAATTATTGCACTATATGCTGATTGTTACAGAAATATGGGAAAATTTGCACCAAACTTCGTTGACAGGTGAAAAACATTGGCGGCAATATTTATCGTCTGAAATGTTATCAGACAATAATTCTTTGTTTTCTACGGTTTCATCATGGATAGAAAGTGTATTAGCAGACGCTTTGTTTAAAGCAGAATACTATACAAACAAATTAAATGATTTTGCGGCAATTTATTCCCAAAAAGAACTTTCAGAAATAAACGGAGAGGCCTATTATTATTTTTATAAATATTTGGATGAATCTTCCATAAACAACTTCCATTTTAACGTTTTGCAATTCCAATACAGCGAATTTGCCAAAGCTGTCGAATCGTATGAATTATCAAAAATGTCATCTGACGAAATAAATGCCCTTATTGCAGCCAAAGAACTGGAGTTAAAAGCACAAGAAGAAATATATAATGCGATTAAAAATAAATATTTGCATGAAGCGGATATTTTTATTCATATCGGCTCTCTTTATGATGAACAATACGTTAACTTAAATAACGCATACAGATATACAGATCAAAAACGATTTGAATATGAAAAACAAGATGCTATTCAAAGATGGGCAAGTACGGCATATTTGGATGGAGATTCGTTTAATTCGGAATATTACAAAACAAAATTGTTGAGGGCGGAAATTGTTTTTAATGTGCTTTCAGATCTTTACAATGATGAGGCAAGACGCTCTTTTGATAATCTCGAGCACGCTGCCCTATATTCAGCGTATGAACAAAGTTTTATCAGAAAACTAAAAATAATGAACGCAATTGAAACGTTAGGCTCGGAAAGCGCACAGGAATACGCTAATAATCAAAATCTTTTTGTGAATTATCAAAATGCACTAAATCAACTTGGGGATTTTCGTTATGATTATTCCAATTATTTTTTACCTGAATCAAGAGAGGATTGGACAATATTCAATATTGTAACAGTTAAAAATGGACGCCTTGTTTTTTCGAGAGACGGCTCTATGACAATCACAGGGGTTGATTCATCAGAGGCAAAAAATGCCGCTGATTTTTTTAACAATAAAATCACTTCAGGCAATGAATTATTTGAAATAAGCCTGTTTGATGAAGCCCGAAGAGGGTTAGCTCAAAGAATGTCTGGTTATTTTTCAGATTCGGAAAAATTCAATCAATGGAGTCTGGCAAGAGATTATTTGTTATATTCGTTAATAAATGCTAACAGAGATTTAAATTTTTTAAGAAATTATTATTCGGGATTAGAAGGGTTAAACAGA
>WQWD01000203.1 GCA_009785545.1 Treponema sp.
TAATATTGCGGGCTAAAGCCGAGTATTTTTCTGGAGACATCGAAAAAGCAGAAAAAACCTGGCGCAGAGTTATAAAACTGCGTCCTTCTTCGATGGAAGCTCATCTGTACCTTGCAAGAATTTTTCGCGAAAAAGGCGATCTTGCGGGGGCGATGAATATAACAGAAAACATAATAACTGACAATCCGCAAGATATTCGCTCATTGCGGCTTGCAGCAGAACTGGCGATGGACGTTGGAAAATTTGATGACGCTGTAATTCTGCTGAACAGAGCGGCGGAATATTCCGCCGAAAGTGCAATGGTTTTACTGGATAGAGCAAGACTGCGGTGGATCGCCGGAATATCAGATAATTCACTTCAGGAAACTGTATTACAACAAGCTGTGTTAGATGATTTACGCCGTGCAAAAGCAATGCTTCCGTGGGATACGCCGCTTTATCGCTCAATAGTAAATCTTGAAAACACAATTATGGGGATACATTAAATGTTAAACAATTTTTTTAAACTAATTATTTTTGTTTTATGTTTCTTGTCCGTTTCGGCGTTATTTGCAAACAATTCACAAACGATGTCTGTGCAAACTCCGTTTGATCAAGAGACACTTACATTTTCGCAAGCTGCCGATCTGGCTGCGGCGGCATCGGTTGATCTCAGACAATCGTATGCTTCGTATCTGCTTATGAAAGGCGCATGGAGATGGGGTATTCGTGAATTTTTTCCAAGATTCACGATCAATGTTTCAGAAAATGACCGCCTGCAGCAGCTTGGTTCTGATTCGTTCATTAAAAATTACGGAGTTAACGTTGAACAACCAGTTTTTAACGGAGGCAGAACAATAATGGCAAGAAACCTTGAGCGAATGGAACTTGATCTTGTTTCTTCAAGGATGGAGAGACTGACCTCGGAAATTGCGGAAGCGGCAATATCCGCATATCGCAGCATACTCTCGTCAAGAGCAATTTTGGAAATCAGAAAATCTGCGTTAGTTGTTTTGGAAGAACAAAAAAATATTTTAAGCCATGAAGTCCAGCTTGGATTGGCACTGAACATTGATCTTTCCAATGCGGAAATTAATCTTGCAGAAGCAAAACTGGATATTCTGTTTCTTGAATTGGATCTATCTGAAATGGAAAGGCAATTCGCAGATATTCTTGGACTTGATCGATTACCTGTTTTAATCGAAAAAGTTGACGTTAACCGCCCTTCGGTTTTTTCAGCTCAATCAGGGCTTAGACAAACAGGAGAGGCGGCATTGGCGGCAGCTGCCCTCGCAAGAGAGCATAATCCTGATTTAATTGAAGCTCGTTTTTCGATAACCAAAAGGGAAGCAGAATTAAAATATTTGTCAAACGCATGGATTCCAACTTTGCGGTTGACAGGCAGTTTTGGGCTGACCGGGCAGCGTTACCCGTTAACACGCTATAATTGGTCGGTTGGATTAGTTATCGATTTGTCAACTCCATGGATTCAGAATCGGTTTGGAGGACAGGCAGGTTTTGAACCGCCCTTTGACAGAACCGCTATGATTCAAAATAGTTTTAATCCGCTGCCCGATCCTGCGTCAAAATTCGGCAAGGATCAGGCAAGACTCGTATTTGCGTTTGAACTCGAAAAATACGAGCTCGCTCTTGAACAGATCAGCAGAGTTGCGGCTAACGCTGTTGAAAAATGTATTATCGCAGAACAGAGGCGTCTCTTAGCCGTTGAAGCTGCCGCTTTAGGAGCCGAACGTTTCCGTATCGAAGAAATCAGGCTTAACCTTGGGCAAATTACCAGAGTAAAACTAATGGAAATTTTAATCGAACAAACTCAAAGAGAAATAGCTGTAATACAGGCGGCTACCGCTCTGCTTGAAACAGAGCGTGAACTGGAACGTTTTCTCGATCTTGAACCCGGAGGCCTGGCTCTCTTTGCCGCAAATTTTGCGGCGTCAACCGTTACACCATCACAAAGGAGAGATTAATGAAAAATTTCATATTGATAATTCTACAACTTTTTATTTTGCTATTTTTCTCTTGCGAAAGACAGCAAAAAAACTTTGACAATTCTGCGGCAGTGGTTCGTGGAATACCGGCAATTGAACGTGCCATACCTGACGAAACTACAGGTTTTGGCAGTCTGTCTTTTCTTAGCAAAGTTGACATAACGTCACCGCAGGAAGCGGTTATCAGCAGGCTTAATTTTCGTGAAGGTGATTTTGTGAATCAGGGAGATGTAATTCTTCTGCTTGATAATCCGCAAATCAATTTGGCGGTAGAAAGAGCAAGAAACAATTATTCTCAGGCTCTTGCCGCGTCGAATCTGGCAAGTTCAAGGCTTCTGGAAGGCAGATTCGCAGCCGAAGCGCAAATTCTCGCTCTTGAAAAAGCGTATATCGAATTGGATTTGGCAAAACGAAGATGGGAAGAAAACAACCGTAAACATCAAAATCAGGAAACGCTTTTTCTTGCCGGAGGTATTCACGCAGAGGCAATTTTAACAAGCCGTTTCAGTATCGAGACTGAATGGGAACAAATCCAATTAATGGAAAAAGAACTCGAAATACGCCTGATTGGACGGCGTGATCAGGATCTTGCCAGAGCGGGGATTTCCGTTCCGTTAAACGAAACTGAAAAAAAAGAAGCCGTTATCAAATTGCTGACGGCGACTCTCAGGGCGGAATTGGAAGCGGCACAGGCAAGGCTGGAAGCTGCGGAAAAAGAACTTGCATCTGCGGCGCTTGCCTTGGAAGGGCTGACTGTGATAAGCCCTGCTTCAGGTATCGTAGGAGTACGTTTCCTTGAAGAAGGCGAGCGTGTCCGCCCTCAGGATAAAATTGTCAGCTTAATTGATACTTCTTCGTTATACGCCATTTTTTCGGTGCGTGAAAGGGATGCTTTGCGAATCGAAAGAGACATGAAAGCAACTGTTTTAATTGATGGAACCGGCGAAACAAGAAAGGGCATTGTCGACTTGGTTTATCCGCAGGCGGATTCTCAAAGTTTAAGTTTTTTTGTAAGAGTTTTACTGGAAAATACAAATACAGAAGATTTTAACAGGTTAAAGCCGGGTATGTTTACTCGTGTAACGGTCATTCTTGGACCTCCGCAAAATACCATTTTTGTTCCTGAGTCTTCGATTTTTAATCAGAAAAATAACGAGGCCAGTATTTTTATAATTAACGGCAGCATTCTGACAGAAAGGCGAATAACTCTTGGCTTTTCATACGGCGAAGAACGTGAAGTTAAATCGGGGTTAAATACAGGAGAAATTGTTGTTTTACGCCCTGACACAAATTTAAGGGAGGGAACAAATGTTACACTTGCGAATTAGTTTTTTGTTTTTTATGTTAGTTGTCATTGTATGTTTTGTGTCATCATGCGGTTTGGTTGATCTGCGTCAAATCGGAGTTAAAACAGAACCCGGAAAACCCAATACGATTTTGCCTGACGCTTTTAGCCCGGTAATTGTCAGGTTTGATACTCCAATGATTAAAAACGAAACCGAAGGCAATCTGCATATCAGCTCTGATTTGGGAGTAATACGAGGAGATTTATCATGGCAAGGCAACGATCTTTATTTTGTTCCCATCTCCGGCTGGTCAGCAGGAATTCGTTACACATTAAGCTTACAGGGAACTTTGCGTACGGTTGACGGAAGAGAAGCACGAGTCGAACATTTTGTTTCGTTTTTTGCGATAAACAACAATACTCCTCCGTTATTGGAAACACATTGGCCGCCCGATGGCACTTCTGTTAGTACAAATAATTTTTTTATGGAATTCAGTTTTACCAAACCTATGGACAGATTTTCTGTTGAATCAGCTCTTACTCTTGAAGGGATCAGGAATACAACCTACGAATGGTCAGACGATGACAAAATATTAAAAGCAACCTCCGGCAATGTGCTTTCTCCATGGGGTCTTTATCGCTGGAATTTGACTGATTCGGCAAAAAGCAAAGACGGCGTTTCACTTCCCAAAACATATTCTGGTTATTTTATTACAGATTTGGATCAAATATTGCCGCAAGTTTTAAATGTTTATCCCGTATTATTCACAGACGGCAGTTGGTTTCCCGCCGGTACTGACATCGAAACAGGATTGAGGCATGGACAGGGAATCGCCATAGCGTTTAACAAACCAATGAATGAAAATACGCTTCGTTCTATACGCTTTGAGCCTTCTCTCACCGGCAGAGCGGAATTTCTCTCAGAAAATTCGATTGTATACATTTTTACCAGAGACCCTGAGCCGGGAATTACATACACTCTGATAATTTCAGGTGACGTTAGAGATCAAGAAGGGTTAAGGCTTGGTGCTGATTATAGAATCAATTTTACTCCCGATATTCCAATTTTAAATGTTGTCTCTATAAATTTTGGAGATGAGGTTGTTGCTGATAATTTTTCAACACTGGACGGTGCTATACAAATTACTGTTAATCCTGCGACAGGTGAATTTTCTTTTACAATTTATTTGTCGCAATTATTTAACGATGAAGAAAAACAAAATACACCTCAAAAAATAAGACTTATTCCGTTTTTTCCGAGAACGCTTCCGCCTGTGGCTTTGAAAAGCGTTAATTGGCTTTCAGGTAATCGTTTGTATTTGCGCTGGGAAGGTTTGGCGGCAGGGAAAGATGAAATATCAAATTATTACAAACTTATAATTCCCGGAGGCAGGGGCGGAATCAGTTCCGAAACGGGAATTTTTATGCCTGAAGACATAACTATTTATCTGGAGGCAATCGAATGAAAATTGACTTTAAAAAATATCATTTAACATTTTTTACTTTGTTTCTTTTGTTCTGTTTTGGTTCGTGCGATATATTAAGAACTTCATTGTTTGAAGTTGTTTCGTGGACACCTGGCAGCGGTTATCATTGTGAACCTGAAAACATAGTTCTTTCGTTTAAATTTTCACACGATCCGCACATCCCAAGTGTAGAACGAAATTTTTCTCTTAACAAAGATGGAAATCGTGTTAGGGGAATTTTTATCTGGAATGGGAAAACAATGATTTTCCGCCCATTAAATCCGCTTGAAAAAAA
>WQWD01000204.1 GCA_009785545.1 Treponema sp.
ACCTCATCCACATATTCAAAACTTCGGCTGTAGGAAACGTAAATTCAATAAACAGATGCCGCATATTATGATTGTGATAGTAGTCGTGCCAAATTTCCAGTTGTCTGTTCATTATTCTTTCAATGCCATGCGCTTCGCCGTACAGGAAGATTTGCCCTGTTGGTTTTTCTGTTGGGGCGCAAGCTGTTACGATTATTAGCGCCAGAAAAACAAAAACTATTTTTCCAGCCAATGACATTAGATATTGTTTCATAAATTACTCTCCTTATAATTGTTAATTATAACAACAAAATATATCGCTGTCTACATTTGAAGAAAAGGCATGATCCCGTGAATTTTGTTGAATCGGTTCAACAAAATTTGAAAATACTTCCTAATTACTTAAAAACATCATAAAATGATTGGAAAATATATTAATATGGCTCGTTTCTGCGGTATAATGCCTAAAAATGTTAGAAAATTCTATTTGACTTTTTCTAACTATTATTATAATATATAAGTAGTGGAAACTCAATTTCTTAACGACACTAATTATGAATTGTACCGCGAGTTGATTTATGCAGAAAGCGGTATTACCTTCACGCCCACCAATCGTTCGATATTGGAAAGCAGGCTAAAGGAACGCCTCCGTGAAAAAGGCGCTGGCTTGGAAGCTATAAAAACTTATTATGATCAGCTTAAATCTGACAAAGAAGAACTTAAAGGTTTTTTAGATTCAATCACAACTAACCTGACACGCTTTTTCAGAAACCAAGCGCAATTTGACGCGCTGGAAAAACATGTTATTCCAGAGCTGATGAACAACATTAAAAAATTTCCCGGCACAATCCGAATATGGAGTGCAGGCTGCTCAACGGGAGAAGAACCCTACACTCTTGCAATGTTACTAACCGAAATTCTTCCAAAAGCCTGGACATTCGATATTCTTGCCAGCGATATTTCTCTTAAATGTTTGATGACTGCCAAAGAAGGTTTTTATGCCGAAAGCCGAATTGTCGGGATTCCTGATAATTATCTCGCAAAGTATTTTACTAAAGTAGACGGCGGTTACAAAATCATACCTGAACTTCAAACCAAAATAAAATTTGACTATCATAATTTAAAAAACGAATCAGGGCAAAGAAATTTTGATATTGTTTTTTGCCGAAATGTTATCATCTATTTTGATGAAGCCGCTCAGTCCGCAGTTATAAATCGTTTTTGGGATTCTATGGCTCCTAAATCATTTTTATTTATTGGTCATTCAGAATCTCTTTTTGGAATGAGTACCAGATTTGAATTTGTAAAAACTGAATGGGCAACTCTTTATCGTAAATACATATAGGAGTAATTTATGGCAGGCGAAGTATCAGTCTTAATTGTAGATGATTCAGCCTTAATGCGTAATCTTATCGGCCGCATGATCGAAGAAACACCCGGTTTGGTGGTTGCTGAAAAAGCAATGAATGGTAATTTTGCTTTGCAGAAAATTCCTCGTGTCAATCCAGATGTTATTGTTTTAGACCTTGAAATGCCCGAAATGAACGGGATTGAATTTTTAAGAGAACGAAAAAAACAAGGGATTGATATTCCTGTAGTAATACTTTCTTCCATCGCTTCAAAGGGCGCTCAAATTACTATGGAAGCTCTCAATTTAGGCGCAAGTGATTTTGTTCAAAAACCATCAGGATCAATTTCCGAAGATATTCATGTTGTTAAAGATCAAGTCGTCAGCAAACTGCTTGGTTACGGATCTGCGTATCGCAGATCAAAAGGAAAAAATGTCTTTAAGCCTTCACCTTTAGAGGCTCAGGCTCCCAAAGCACCTTCCGCAAAAGCATCAGATATTACTTTCCATTTTACGATGGCTTCCGCCGAACCAAAAGCTCCGGCAGAACCTCCCCGCCAAATTCGTAAACCGGGTAAAACCGAAATAATTGCTATAGGGATCAGTACGGGCGGACCAGATGCGCTGCGTACCGTTTTATCACAGTTGGATGCGGATTTAAATGTGCCGATTGTTATTGTGCAGCATATGCCGGTTGGCTTTACGCATGAATTCGCAAAAAGCCTCGATCGTATTTGTCCGTTTGAAGTCAAAGAAGCGGAAGACGGAGATTCGATTAAACCGGGCAGAATCCTAATCGCTCAGGGAAATAAACATCTGGAAGTCGAAAAAAAATCCCTCGGTGCAATAGCCCGCCTTTCAGACACTCCAATGGTTTCCGGGCACAGACCTTCGGCAGATGTGCTTTTTGCATCTGTAGCCGTAAACTACACCAACAACGCTTTAGGCGTAATCATGACAGGCATGGGACGGGACGGTGCTTTACATCTTGGAACGATTTACAAAGAAGGCGGCATGACACTTGGCCAAGACGAAAAAAGCGCTGTGGTTTACGGAATGCCTCGTGTTGCTTACGAATTGGGGCACGTTATGGAACAAGTCCCCTTGCAAAAAATGGCACGCCGAATTTGTGATGTAGCAAAAGCACCTCGCTGAGGTTATTGTAAACCGATTATATTGATATATTTTTTATATGTAAACCGGGAAAAGAAAGGGAAAGCAATCTCTTGTCTGCTGTAAGAAGGACAGCATTTAGTATTATCGCTGTTGCAGCAATCATGCAATCTGGCAGTTTGTGTTTTGTATTTTTTCGAAGGTTTATAGTCTCTTTTTTAATCGCACTTGACAGATCTATAACAGACATTCTATCCGTGATAAGAGCACGCAATTTTTCTTCCTCATCTTGAGGCATATTTTGCTTACAAAATAATTCGATTTCAGAAATAACACTAATAAATAACTCGGCTTCATCCAATTGTAATTCCATTTCTTCAGAAATTGAATTACCTTTTGTCGTAAGATGTATTATTGCATTAGTATCAAGTAAAAAACGATTTTCAGTCATCCCATTCGTCCCGAAGTTCTCTCTGATAACTTACGCCATCACCGTATGTACTTGGGGAAAGGATATTAAAAAACTGTGAAATAGGAATTTTTTTTGGGGTAACAGCATGAGTCGGAGTGAAAGAAAGGATTACCTGACCTGACGATGGTTCTCGAGGAATATCAATAGTCACCCTGTAGCCGGACGGAATTTCTACAGTTTGTGTTACAGCCATACATAAAATATAACATGAAAATGAGAATCAGTCAAATCCATTTTTGCCTTTAACTCCTGTAGTGTCGCATGAAAAATGATTGTGCGGTTACCTTTTTATGTGAGGCGTCTATTCAGTATCTTCATGAATGGATATAATCTTAACATGGACAAACTCCAAAACGCTGTTGCACTGTGCGCGGTAGGTGCTGAAAAAGTTGTATCCAATGAATTAAAAAAACTCAATGGGAAAACTTCAAATATCAAGGTTGAAGAATCTTTGTACGGCAGAGTGCGGTTCAAAACAAACACAGCAGGGCTCTATCATGCGTTGATTGGACTGCGTGCTGCAGACAGGGTTTTGCTGGAAATCGCACAATTTAAAGCAACTGATTTTGACGCATTATTCGAAGGCACTGCAGGCGCAGCTTGGGAACAATTTGTCCCGAAAGGCATGGGGTTAAAAGTTGCAAAAGTTCGTTCCAATCGCTCGCAGTTGAAAGCAGAAACCAGTATTCAGGCAATTGTTCACAAGGCGGCAGCACAGCGTCTTTGCGGAAAATACAAGATGAACAGACTCCCCGAATTGGCAATGATCTCAAGACAAGAGCAATTGCAGGGAATCAATCCGCCCAAAATTGCGGAAGTGCGGGTGTATGTCGAAAAAGACATAGTTTCCCTTCTTCTTGATTTGAGCGGCGAACCGCTTTTTAAACGAGGTTATCGAAGCGAAGGCGGCGCTGCGCCTCTGCGAGAAACAACCGCCGCATCAATACTTTTGTTGTCGGGCTGGAAGCGCAAGTTTCCTCTATATGATCCGTTTTGCGGCTCAGGCACGATACTTATAGAAGCTGCGATGTACGCATGGGATATTGCTCCGGGTCTTGGCAGACATTTTGCGCTGGAAGATATGCTCATTGCGGACAAAAAAATCGAACAGGCAGTGCGTGAAGAGTATCGCACAAAAATCGATTTTAACCGCACAAACAGCGACCGCCTCGTCAGAATTGCCGGCAGCGATGAAGACCTGCGTTCTGTGTCGATTGCCAAATCCAACATCGCCCGCTTGTGCGACATTGCCGAAGGGCGCACTCCTCAACGCGGGATTCGTTCTGCAAATGCAGATGGCACGATGGGTATCGATCTCAAAACCCTTCCAATGTCAAAAGCTTTTTCTCCTTTTCAGGATGGGGGTTTTTTGATCACAAACCCTCCTTACGGCAAACGGCTTGGCGATCCTGTTTTGGCGGAGCAGGTTTATCAGGAAATGGCGGGATTAAAGGAGCGGTTCCCGGAATGGAAAATTGCGGTTATTTCCGACCATAGCGGGTTTGAAAGTTTTTTTGGCGAAAAGGCCGATTCTTGTCGGGAAATAAGTAATGGAGCAGTTCCTTCCTATTTTTATCAATATAATGTATAATTAATACTGAGTTTTGAAAAATCTCAATACACACATAAATTAAAGAGGGGGCAAATGGCTATTACGGTTGAACATGACAAGAGGCGGAAAAAAATTCTTGACAAAGCCCTTGCTGTTTTTATGGATGATGGATTTGAAAATGCAACGTTTCAAAAAATAGCGGATCGCAGCGGCATTACAAGAACGATACTGTATCTCTATTTTAAAAACAAAAAAGAAATATTTACCTACAGCATAAAACAGCTCCTGTTAAGCGTCGAAGAAAAAATCAATGTGATTATTTCCGACAACTCGTTAAGTACTGTTGATAAAATATCCAAAGTATTTAACGCCATTTTTAAACAGATGGAACACAACCGTCAGCTTCTTTCTGTTGTGTTGGATCATCTTTTACATATTTCAAAAAGTGAAGGTGATCCTGAAAAAAAAAGTACGCAGAAGAACAGTAAGGTTGCGGCACTTTTTTTCATCAATGTTGATTCAAGGAATCAAGTCAGGTGAATTAAATAAGGTCGATGTTAA
>WQWD01000205.1 GCA_009785545.1 Treponema sp.
AGTTTTCCGCCGTCTTCCAGTACCTCGATGTGACGTTCTCTTTCGTATGCGATAGCACGAGTGATTGCCTTAAACGAATTCATGTTTTTTGTTTCGGTGCGCACTCCAAGTTCTTCACCCGGCTGGCGCACAGACAAATTGATGTCGGCACGAATGGAGCCTTCCTGCATTTTGCAATCGCATATATCAAGATACAGTAAAATTTCACGTAACTTTTCAAGATAGGCGATTACCTCAGCGGCACTGCGAAAATCAGGTTTTGTTACAATTTCCAAAAGCGGAATACCACAGCGGTTAAAATCCATAAATGTACCGCTGCCGCGAGGGTCATGGACAAGTTTGCCCGCATCTTCTTCCATGTGGATTTGATGAATGTGAATTTTCTTTTTTGTTTCTTCTGTTTCGATTTCCAAATATCCGTTACGGCAAATCGGAGCATAGAGTTGAGATATTTGATAAGCGTTTGGAAGATCGGGATAAAAATAATTTTTGCGGTCGAATTTGCTGTATCTGGTAATATCGCAGTTTAACACGATTCCAAGCCTCAGCGCATATTCCACCACAGCACGATTTAGTTTTGGCAAAGCCCCCGGCATTCCAGCACAGCCCGGGCAGACGTGTGTATTTGGATCGCTCGTAAAAGATGTAGAGCAGCCGCAGAAGATTTTTGACTTTGTAGAAAGTTCAGCGTGAACCTCAAGCCCGATGACAGTTTCCCAATTCATGACAGCCCCCCGGGTTTTTTTGTGTGATAGTCGGTACGATTTTGGTAAACTCGTGCCGCTTCGACAAGTTTGTTTTCCGAAAAAGCTTTTCCAATTATTTGAAAACCGATTGGTAACCCCTGTTTGTCAAATCCGCAGGGCAACGCTATCGAGGGAAGTCCCGCAAGATTGACAGATGCCGTGTAAATATGCCTTGTCAGCATTTTTGTTGGCTCACTTTTATTGACACCTAACTTAAAAGCTGTTGTTGGTGCGACAGGGGAGAGTATCATATCAAAATGTTCAAACAATTTATTGTAAGCGTTTTTGATGAGAATACGCCCCTTCATTGCTTTTTTGTAGTATGTATCGTAGTATCCTGATGAAAGTATTAATGACCCCAACATTATTCTTTTTTTTACTTCCAACCCAAACCCTTCGCTTCTGGACAGGCGGTAAACCTCGGAAAGTGTTTTTGCTTTTTCACTGCGATGTCCGTATTTTAAGCCGTCATATTTGGCAAGGTTTGATGATATTTCCGCAGCTCCGATAATGCTGTAAACCGGCGCGGCTAAATCCATCAAGGGCATTTCAAATTCTTCGATGATAACACCTGCCGCTTCAAACTCCTTCGCCGCAGCAATAATTGCCGCTCTTACATCTTCGTCCATTTCACCTGACAGATAATTATGCGGCAGTCCTACTTTTAAGTTTTTTATATCGGTATGATCAGAGTTAAAATTAAAAGGTTCTTTTGTAATGCAGGTGCTGTCTCGTTCATCAGCTCCTGAGATGATTGACAATAAAGCGGCACAATCATCGATGTTTTTTCCCATTGGGCCTGCCTGATCCAGCGATGAGACGCAAGCGGCAATTCCGTATCTTGATACTGTGCCGTATGTCGGCTTGATACCAGTGATTCCGCAGAAAGAGCACGGCTGCCGTATACTGCCGCCTGTATCTGTGCCGAGAGCCAAAGGGACTTCATCGGCAGCAATTGCCGCTGCGCTTCCACCGGAAGAGCCGCCTGCCACACACGAAATATCCCATGGATTACGAACAGCGCCAAAAACGCCAGTCTCGGAGGAATCGCCCATAGCGAATTCATCCATGTTGAGTTTTCCAATTACAATCATGCCGGCTTTTTCGAGTTTTTCTACAACAGCCGCGTCAAAGACAGGTTTATAATCTTTGAGCATTTTTGATCCGCAAGTAGTTTCCAATCCCGTCGTAGAAATATTATCTTTTAAGCCAATTGGTATTCCTGCAAGCGGAGAAATGTTTTCGCCTTTGTCAATTAATACTTGTATCTCCTGTGCCCGAGCTAAAGCATTTTCTTTTGCCACTGTAATAAAAGCATTATATTTCCCGTCATTCTTTTCTATTGTATCAATATATGAGCTAACGGCTTCCTTTACGCTAATTTTTTTTTCTTTAATTGCCGCTGCCAACTCTAATGCTGTCATCTTCTATTTCCTCCAAATCATAAGTTTGATTAGTTTTCGTTAATTGAGGCTGTTTTTATTCAATCGTTTTTGGTGCGATAAACATTTCGTCGTTTTTTAACGAGGCGTTTTTCAAAACCAATTCACGATCAAGTGAAGGGCGTACTTCATCGTCACGGAAAATATTTGCGTGTTCAAAAGGGTGGCAGCATTCATCTGTACCATCAGTATTTAAATCAGCCAAATGAGCTATGTTATTCATGGTTTTTTGCAGATCATCTTTTAAGCGGATTTTTTCGTTATCCGAAAGTGTAAAACAGGATAAATCTTCAAGGTATTCGATTAGTTTGTCATCAATTTGCATTGTTGTTTCCCTCAGGCGGCGGCGCAATATTTTTTTTACGTTCGTAATAGGCAATGATATTACCAAGTATATCTTTTAAAACCGCTATGATTGGTATTGCCGCAATCATGCCCAACACACCGGCGATAGCACCGCCGAAAATTATGCTGATAATAACTAACAATGGGCTGAGGGAAAAAGAGCCTCCCATCAATTTTGGCTGAATAATATTCCCGTCAATCTGCTGGGTGATTAAAAGCAGAACTGCCGCAATTGCCGCTATTCCAAGACCTTGCGTGAATGCAACAATTATTATGACGACAATCGTTCCAAAGATAGAACCAAAATACGGAATGTAATTTACAATTCCCAGCATGATTCCTAAGACCAAAGCATAAGGAGAGCGCATTATGAGCAGTTGAATAATAACAAGAGTTCCAAGAATACAACCATCAATTGTTTGCACTCGTATATATCGTTTGAAATTGCGGTTAAGTCTGCCGGTGTATTCATAAAACGCTTTGCATACATTTACCGACAAAAATGCTGTTAATAACCGGCGAAGAAAAGATTTGAATTTTTCCTTTTCGATCATAATGTAAATTGAAGTGATTAATGCTAAAACGCCTGTGAATAACGCTGATGAAACTTCGCCAAATACAGTACCCATCACAGATGGCAGGTATTCTAGGTTTAAGTTTTGAAATATATCATTAAGTGTTGATAAAATAACTTCCGTGCTGATATAGATTCCGAAAAAACCAAGATCGTTTACATAATCTATTGCGTGACGCACTCCGTCAATGTAGGAGGGAAGCTGGGCGATAAAGAATGAAATACTGGTGATTATATGCGGAATAAATAAATACAAAACAGCAAAAATTATGAGTATAAAAAATATTATTGTAAGAATTGCGCTAAAAAGTTTTTTTGTTTTCTTGAAAAATTTGATTTTTGATTTTCCAAATAATCTTTTTAGTCCCCCGTATGGCATATTTACTATATACGCTATTAAAAAGCCGTAAAAAATAGGAGTAATAAGAGTCCATACTCTGCTTAAAAAATTGGCAACAAAACTTATTTCTGTTATTATTGCATAAGATGCGATAATCGCTACAGCAAACAGAAAATAAGGGAATAGTGTTTTAAATTTGCCTTTATTCAATAAATTAGTCATTATGCCTCAATTATACCAAATCAATATCTCTATGTATATGTATATGTGATTTAACATGTTTTCCTTGCATGAAAGACATTCTCGTGTTAAAATAAAATATAATGACAGAAACACCAACAAACAAATCAAACGGCATGAATTACGCTCCAAAGGGAAAGCCGTCTCCTGTGGTAGAAAAAGGCGAGTTTGTTTTTTCGGCAATCGGTTTGGATCATGGGCACATTTACGGGCAATGCAATGGTTTAATCGAAGCGGGCGGGGTGCTTAAAAGCGTGTACGATCCCGATCCCCAAAAAGTGGAAAAATTCATCGAAACATATCCGACTGTAAAACGGGCGGCGAGCGAAGATGAAATCCTTTGCGACAAAGAAGTGTTACTTGTTGCCGGAGCCGCCGTTACCTCCGAGCGTTGTGCGCTTGGGCTTCGTGTTATGTCGGCCGGGAAAGATTACTTTACCGACAAAGCACCGCTGACCACGCTTGAGCAGCTCGCCGCCGCAAAAGCCAAAGTGAAGGAAACTGGAAAAAAGTACATGGTTTATTACAGTGAGCGTCTTCATGTTGAAAGCGCTGTGTTTGCCGGGCAGCTCATCGAGCAGGGCGCAATCGGCAAAGTAATTCAGGTGCTTGGTCTTGGTCCTCACAGGCTTTCAGCTTCGCAGCGGCCTGATTGGTTTTTTCAAAAGGAAAAATACGGCGGCATATTATGCGACGTCGGCAGCCATCAGATTGAACAATTTTTGTTTTATTCTGGAGCCAAAGATGCGACAGTAATGTACAGTCAAGTTGCCAACTACAATAATCCGCAATACCCCGAGCTTGAAGATTTTGGCGATGCCATGCTTGTCGGCGATAACGGCGCAACTCATTATTTTCGTGTAGACTGGTTTACTCCTGACGGTTTGCAATCATGGGGAGACGGGCGCTCTTTTATTCTTGGCACTGAAGGTTTTATCGAACAGCGAAAATATATGCAGTTAGGTGAAAAGAACAGCCACGGCGATCATTTGTATTTGTCGAATAACAAAGAAGAAACTTATTTTGATGTTGAAGGAAAAATCGGTTATCCGTTTTTTGGACAGTTAATTCTTGACTGCTTAAATCGGACAGAAAACGCAATGACTCAGGAACACGCTTTTAAAGCTGCCGAGTTATGTGTAAAGGCACAAATGCAGGCGAAAAAGTTAACGGCTATATAAAAAGGAGCGGTTATGTGGTGGAAAAATAATATTGTTTATCAGATTTATCCTCGCAGTTTTCAGGATAGTTCGCAAACCAAAACCCCAAACGATGGCATTGGAGACATTCCCGGAATAATTTCACG
>WQWD01000206.1 GCA_009785545.1 Treponema sp.
AATTAATTTTGCCTGCCGCAGGCGGGACTTTAAGAATTGAAGATGCGGGAGAACTTTATTCGTCGACTGCCAGGCGTGAAAGCATTTTTGTTTACAACGGAAAAGAAGCGGCTGCTCTTGAAATTTATCGCAGGCCGGGCGCAGATCCAGTTCGTCTGTCTCGGGACATCAGAAAAATGCTTGAAGAAACATCTTCTGCATTTTTGCGTGACGCGCAAATAGAACTTGTGGCGGATTCAACTCCTTCATTGATTAGTAGCATAACAGGGCTTGTAATATCGGCGTCTTTAAGCACGATTGCTGTGGTAATCGTACTTCTTTTGTTTTTACGCCGGCTCAAACACAGCTTGCTTGCTTCTATTTCAATCCCTTTTTCAATCGCCGCCGGCATTTGTATGCTCTCCGTTACGGGAAAATCTCTGAATAGTATGAGTTTAAGCGGGCTGGCAATGGGTATAAGCCTTGTATCTGACATTAGTGTAATTGTTTTAGATCTTCTTCATCGTTCATTTGGAAACAGAGAGTCCGCGCCGAACTCCGAAGAAATTGGAAATAAAGCATTTTCGATTGCAGGTTCGAGCATTGCATCGATGTTAACAACAGCACTTGTGTTTATTCCCATAATTACGCTTCCGGGAGCTTTGGGCAGCCTCTTTGGCGATATTGCTGTTGCGCTTGTTGCGTCTGTAACTGCCGGGTGGTTTTATGCACAATTTTGTTTGCCTTCCCTGTATAGATTATTTTTTAGCTCTGCCGGGTTTAAGAGCTCAAAAAATATAAAATCTGTTTTTGCAGAGGGCAGCTCGAGCTATCTTCAAAACTCGGTTAGTTTCAAAAATGGTTTTATAAAAAAATATTCTGAACTTCTTTCCTCACTCCTGCGACGCCCGGAAAAAATCTTTCTTGTTGCGTCTATATTAATCTGTATAGGTTTTTTTACGCTTTTTATGAGACCAATTACATTCATAAATCCTGATGATACAGAAGAGGTGTGGGTCTCTGTTGTTTTCCCTCCCGGAACGTTGATGAACTCATTAGAAAACTATGCAATTGACATCTCACATTATATTTCGGAATTGCCTTCTGTAAAAACAGTTTATGGAGGAGCCGGTTCCGAAGAAGAAGATGTTAACCGCAGAGCAAATATCGACTACAGAAGAGAAGAACTTATTCTGCGTTGTGTTCTTGAAAAAAATGTGAAGCCGGAAATAGCGTTAGTTGAAATTACTGACATTATGAACCGCTTTGATCGGGAAAATAATTTAGCACCGTTTTCGGTTTATTTTCCAAAAGACAGAATTGAAACGCTGCTTGGTTTATCCTCCGCACATACATTTGTTATCAAAGCCAATAACAGAAATGAATTGCTTGATCGGATTGAAACGGCAAAAAACGCTTTTAACGCACAGTCAATTGCGGCAAATTTCAGACCGAGCGGAAAAAGACCTGAATTACGGCTGTATCCGAACAGGGAAGTGGCAGCACATCTTTCGATGTCAGCCGCACAAATTGCAGAAACACTTTATATTATTAACGAAGGGGTTGTTGCGGCAAAACTTGAAATTGACGGCAGACCTCTCGATGTTCGTGTAACAGGGCAAAATACAAATTCAGGGTTTCTTACACAAAATTCCATTCAAAGGCTTGAACAAATTCCGTTAAGAACTTCTCAGGGCAGAACGGTGTTTCTTGGGTCTCTTGGCAGAATTGAACAAAAAGAAGCTGAAGCGTCTCTTGCACGCCTTGATCGCTCCGATGTTATTTACGCAGATATTACGGCAGAAAATTTTAACTCAAAAACAATTAAACAAATTACGGCGCAATTCCCATGGTTTTCGCAGGCAGACGAATCGGCTTTTAGCCGCTATCGTAATTCGCTGTTCCTGTATGTTTTTCTTGTTTTGATTTTGCTCTACATAACAATGGGCGCTCAATTTGAATCATTTTTGCTTCCATTGATTTTAATGATAACGATTCCATTTTCTCTGGCAGGTGCAGGAGCGGCACTTTTAATTGTTGGTTCAAAAATTGATTCAGGTGCAATTCTTGGGCTTGCCGTTTTATTTGGTCTTGTTGTTAATAACAGTCTGATTCTTTATGAAATCAGTGAACAAAAAATACGCTCAGGATTATTTCCGGCAGCGGCAGTTTACCGAGGCGCTTGCGAACGTTTTCAGGCAATTTTAATTACAATGATAACTACTATTATTGCCTTATTGCCGCTGATAATCAGCCCCATGGGTAATTCGCAAAAATCTATGGCTGCTGCAATGCTTGGCGGCCTTGCAGTATCGACATTGCTCAGTTTATTTGCTATTCCCCCGATTCTTATCAGATTTTTCAGATGGAAACTATCAAGGGGAGGTTATAAATGAAATTGTTAAGTTCATGGCTCGGAAGAAAAAAAGCAAGTTTGTGTATACTGGCAGGAATTTGTGCAATATCGTTATTCGCCATTATTAATTCAGGCGAAACAGTAAAACAAAATACAGGGGGTTCCTATGTAGTCAGAATAAAACATTACGGCATTGACGCCGCAGAAATGGAAAGGAGTATCACGATTCCGCTTGAAGATGCTTTTTTTCAGATTTCCGGAATTATGTCCGTTCAAAGTTCCAGCACAAACAGTTTATCAAGCGTTTTTGTTCACTTTAAACCGGGAACAAAAGGACGTTATGAAGCAATTCGTGACGCAGCGCAAAGGGTATACGAAACACTTCCATCATCAGCGCAAAGGCCGGAGATTTTCAGTTCAAATAATTCGCTTGTTCCCGTGTGGTCTGCGTCTGTTTTTGCAAACAACATTGATAACAGAACAATGACAGACGAAGTTGTTTTAGCGGCAGAAATGCTGGAGAATATTGTAAAACCAAAATTGGAAAATCTTGAGGGAGCGGGAGAAGTTCTTGTATCGGGCGCAGGCTTAAAGGAAATTTTTATAATTTTTGATCAGGAAAAACTAAGCATACTTGGTTTAGACCCAATGGCGGCAGTTTCGTTTCTTGCAATGAATGATTCGATTTTTTCCGGCGGCTCAATTGTTACGCAGAACAGAGAAATAATCATATCCGTTGACGGCAGATACAATAAAACAAACTCGCTTGAAAATGCGCTTATTCCCATTGAAAACGGAAATGTTATCAGGCTTTCTGAAATTGCAATTATTACAGAGCAGGAGCGTGAGCCGGATATTTATTCACGCTTAAACGGCAGAAGAGCAGCAAGTATCGCAATTATGGGAAAATACGGAGCGGATTTGCGAAAATTATCCGCTGAGATCAACCATGAATTGAATTTGCTTGGATTACCGTTGGAATTTGTGGTGTTATCTGATCTTGGAGCAGAAGAAGCCGCCGCTTATCGTTCGGTTTTTAATGCGGCATTGTTAGGTGCAATCATGGTAGCACTTGTAAGCTTTTTGCTTAACAGAAAAAAGCATTTGGTTTTATCCGGCTTTTTTTGCGCTTTAGCAATTCCGCTGATCTGTGTTATATCGGTTGCAATACTTAGTATTTCTGGTTTTACACTTGACAGGCTTTTATTGGCAGGAATCGCCGCAGGGATAGGTATAGCTATTGACGCTGTTATTCTCTGCTCGGAAAGATTGCGTAAATGCATAAATTACAATTCGGCTGCAGAAGCATTGTCGTCATTAGCGGGACCTCTATTGGCAGGAGCTGCAACAACTGTCGCTGCTCTTATTCCGTTGACTTTGGTTGAAGATACAAGTGCGAAAATTATTGCAAATGCGATTATCGTTGTAACAATCACTGCGTTTGTTTTGAGTCTCTCGCTTTTACCTCCGCTTTTGTTATGGAACGTGAATCACAGCGGCATTAAAAGCGGATTGCAAACGAACAATTTATTAAACACACGGCGAATTTTTAAACGAATCGGGCTGGGATTATCACGTCAATTAAGCAGGATTCTCGCAGCGACTGTCAGGTTCAGTGCCCGCTGCCCAATAATTATTTTGTCAATTAGTATAATGATTGTTATTTTAGCGATTTTCATGTTATTCGCAAAAGGTGTGGATACGGGTGGATTTGGCTCTGAAGATTCTGTTTATGCTCAAGTCGAATTTGCCGGAGGATTGCTCGCCGAAGAAGTTGATCTGCTTCTTGCCGATTACAGCCGTCAAATTTTGAATAACGCCGGAATAATCAACATCGAAACCGGGTCACGTACAGGTTCTGGCTCTCTTTTAATTTCTTTTGATCCAAAACAAAAAAACACGCAATCTGTCAGGGAATTGGCAAAGAGTATCGCTATTCCGGGCGGTTTTATTTTTTTCCATGAAAATTCAATCAAAGATCGATATTGGAGAATTTTTGTTTACGGAGACGAAGACCAAAAATGCAGAGAACTTGCCGAAGAGCTTTCATTTATTTGCGCCAATCATTCTTTGGTAAAAGATGTAGTTCTCAACTTTAAACAAGGTAGTAAAAAAATGATTTTAACGCCAAACAGAGAAATTTTTGCGGAATCAAACATCAGCTTTGCGGCGGCTTCTTTCGGAGCAAGATTGGGAGTGTATGGACCTGTAATATACAAAAGAATTGATTCAAACGGAGAAATTGACGTTAGAGCAAGAGCAGCAAACGTGGATTTTCTTAACCATTACATGGCGCATAACACTGTTGAACGCCAATCAAGAGAAGGAGTATTTAACATATTGGTTTCTACAGGCAATGAAGAGATAAATACATCAATTCATCTGGGTTCACTGA
Source organism: Treponema sp. (assembly GCA_009785545.1). Lineage (GTDB taxonomy): Bacteria > Spirochaetota > Spirochaetia > Treponematales > Breznakiellaceae > WQXQ01. The sequence goes on from WQWD01000206.1 coordinate 4,731, forward strand.
TGAGTGTTCAGGAAGAAACCGAACCCTCGAGCATAAGAAGAAACAACAGACGCAGATACGCATCTATTACAATTTCAACCAACCCAATGGATCCTCGCCGTGTAAAACAACAACTGCTCCCGTTTTTTGACAAATTGGATTTACCTCCCGGTTATTCAATTGAATTTGATCCTGAAGCCATTAAACAAAGTGAACGTTTATCAGCAACCGTACTTTCACTTATTATGGCAATTGTTTTTTGTTATATGATAATTGCGTCT
>WQWD01000207.1 GCA_009785545.1 Treponema sp.
CATAACTACCCTTCCACGAATTTCATTAAATGTTTAAAATCCCATCATTAAACTCTTCTACATTATAACGACTTTGCGGCAATAAAGCGAGATATATTTCGTTTTATTGCAAAGTGCTGGAGATAATCTGCAAACTGTATATATTGCCAAATCAGAGAGAATCTTGGACTCTCATTGTGAGTGCCAGTGATGTTAAATTGTATCGAGCGGGCTTTTGATTTTTAGTACGTTTCGTTTGGCAACATGGGTGTAACGCTCAGTGGTGCGAAGGCTGCTGTGGCCAAGGAGGGTTTGGATGTAGCGAATGTCTGTGCCGCTTTCAAGCAGGTGGGTAGCGAAAGTGTGCCGAAGGCCGTGTATCGTGACTTTTTTTGTTATTCCGGCATTGCGGACAGCTTTGTCAAAGATGTGTTGGGCGGAACGGATCGTTAAATGTTCGGTTGGGTTTTGGCCGGGGAAAAGCCATTTTTCGATACTAAAAAAATCATAGTATTCTTCTAAAAATTGAGCGGCTTTTTCTGAAAGGAGCGTCATGCGATCTTTGCGGCCTTTGCCTTGATTGACAAAAATAACCTGACGGGACAAATCGATGTGTTCTTTTTTTAACGTGACTACTTCGCTGACACGAAGACCAGAAGAATAAACAAGCATCATCAATAAACGATGCTTGGGATTTTTTTCTATGCCAAAAATTTTTGCGATTTCTTCTTTGGAAAGAATTTGCGGCAGACGGCCGTTTTGATGAGGGCGGTGGTGTTCGCTGATAGTCTCATCATTTAAAAGATTTTTGAATAAAAATTTAATTGCGCTGATTGCAAGATTCATCGAAGAAGCCGAATAGTTTTTTGTTTTTTCCAGCATTGCAATAAATGTTGTTATATCATCAGACTTGAGCTCTTCGGGAGTTTTTTGCATAGTACGGCAAATCATACGATTGTAATATATATACGCTTTTTGCGTCTGAATACTGTATTTTCTGGAGCGAAGTTCATCGTCTAATTTTTTCAACCACTCTTGAGACAGTTTTTCCGGCAGAGAAAATTGATGTGGAAAAGAAAAGGGCAACTCGCTGATTTTTGCAACCCGGTTGTGCAATTTCATTGCCGAAGATTCCGATTTTTGACAAGTGTTTGCAAAAAAGCCGGATACTTGAATCTGAATTGGAAAGCCTTCATTTACCTGCACGCATGGAATATTAAAAGACTTGCTTAAAAGATCGATATTTACTCCGTGTTTAAAAATAAACTCTTGTTTTGGCTTGTCCCAAAATCCGCCAAGCCGGATAAATTGAGTAAACATTTTTGGATCGTACACATAAAAAGGAATCCGCACAAAATTGGATTCACGAAAAAGATAAACAACATTCATAGTTGTCTCCGTTGATTTATTATGTTTCTTAACTAAGGCTGATGTGACAAAGAATATTAGAGTTGTTCGGCAACCAATCCGTGGCTGTCCGAAAAGTTGGTTACTTTTCGAACAGCCTTTGAATTTCCTCATATTTCTACGAAATATTGCGGAAATTCTTAAATTAAGGAAGATGTCCGAATAAGTTTCTAACTTTTCGGACATCGCCGCAGTTGCCGAACAAGTCAATTGGGTAATTCTGGTTTTTATTGTATAGTAAATTGAGAGGAAAAGCAAACTATGAATTTTGAAAAATTTACGATTAAGGCACAAGAAGCACTGAACGAAGCGACAAGTATCGCTCAGAAAAACGACCATTCCCAAATTGAATGTGAACATCTGCTGTCGGCTTTGCTGCAGCAGGAAAATGGGATCGTTTTGCCCATCATCGAAAGGGTTAGAGGAGACGCAGGAAAGCTGATCTCCGAAACTGAGGCATTGGTCAACGAGACGCCAAAAGTGTTTGGAGCGGCGGCACAGGTTTTTATCTCATCGGCTTTGTCGAAAATTTTAGCTAAAGCAGAAGTCGAGGCATCGGCTTTGAAAGACGCTTATGTTTCCACTGAACATATTTTGATCGCAATGGCGGCGGGAGAAGGCAAAATTACCGAAGCCTTGAAAAGGGCCGGTATTAACAAAAACGCAATTCTTGACGCCTTGAAACAGGTGCGGGGAAAAGCTCGAGTTACCGATCAAAATCCAGAGGAAAAATATCAGGTGCTGGAACGTTTTTGCCGTGATTTGACGGCATTGGCTCGGCAGGAAAAACTCGACCCGGTAATTGGGCGTGACGAAGAAATCCGCAGATGCATGCAGGTTTTATCACGGCGCACGAAGAACAACCCTGTGCTTATCGGCGAGCCAGGTGTCGGCAAGACGGCGATTGTCGAAGGGTTGGCACGAAGGATTGTCGCAGGTGATGTCCCCGAAGGATTGAAAGGCAAAAAACTTCTTACGTTGGATTTGGGGGCGCTGGTTGCCGGATCAAAATTTCGAGGTGAATTTGAAGAGCGACTGAAAGCTGTCATTCATGATGTTCAAGCCGAAGACGGCAAGATCATTCTTTTCATTGATGAGCTTCATACGCTTGTGGGAGCAGGCGCTGCTGAAGGTGCAACAGACGCTTCCAATCTGCTCAAGCCTGCACTTGCCCGTGGAGAGTTACGTTGTATCGGAGCAACTACGTTAGACGAATATCGAAAACATATCGAAAAAGACGCTGCGCTTGAGCGGCGTTTTCAGCAGGTTTACACAGCAGAGCCTTCCGTACATGATACGATTGCAATTTTGCGAGGCTTGAAAGAACGTTATGAAGTTCATCACGGTGTTCGTATCAAAGATGAGGCGCTTGTTGCCGCAGCAAGTTTGTCTGACCGTTACATCACCAGCCGCTTCCTGCCGGACAAAGCAATCGATCTTGTTGATGAGGCGGCGAGTCGTTTGAAGATGGAACTGGACAGTCGGCCTACGGAATTGGACAAGCTCGAGCGCAAACTTTTACAGCTCTCAATCGAGAGGCAGGCACTTTCACGAGAAGAAGACTCGACATCAAAAGAGCGGCTTGCAAAACTTGAACACGAAATCGGCGGGCTTACCACCGAGCGTGACGCAATGAAAACCAGATGGGAAAATGAAAAACTTGACATTCAAAAAATTCGTGAAGTAAAGCAGCTAATCGAAGAGCTCAAAATCGAAGAAACCCGATACGAAAGAGAAGGAGATCTTTCAAAAGCCGCTGAAGTAAAACACGGAAAAATCCCGGAGGCGCAGAAACAGCTTGCTCTGCTCACAGATCAAATCGAAAAGAAAAAAGATAACGGCGGCGATACTTCCGCATTGTTACGTGAAGAAGTTCGGGAAGAAGACATTGCGGCTGTGGTATCGGCATGGACAGGAATTCCCGTTTCCAAAATGCTTTCCGGCGAATTGCAAAAATACCTCGATCTTGAAGATGTACTTGAAAAGCGGGTGGTCGGTCAGGAGAAAGCTCTTGGCGCAGTCGCCGATGCAATCAGACGAAACAAAGCGGGGCTGTCCGATGCAGCACGCCCGCTTGGGTCGTTTTTATTTTTGGGGCCGACAGGTGTTGGAAAAACCGAACTTGCAAAAACGCTTGCCGATTTTCTTTTTAACGATGAAAAAGCGTTAACCCGAATCGATATGAGCGAGTACGGAGAAAAACATTCTGTAAGCCGCTTGATTGGCGCACCTCCCGGATATGTGGGATACGAGCAGGGCGGACAGTTAACCGAAGCTGTCAGGCGGCGGCCTTACAGTGTGATCCTTTTTGACGAAATCGAAAAAGCTCATCTTGAAGTGTTTAACGTATTTTTACAGATACTCGATGACGGCCGGCTCACAGACGGTCAAGGGCGTGTTGTCGATTTTAAAAATGTCATCATCATAATGACGAGTAATCTCGGGTCGGATTTAATTTTAGGCGCAGAAACTTCAGACGCAAATTTGGATTCAACGAATCGGGATTCAATGAATCCAGACTCAACGAATCCTGATTCGACGAATCTTGATTCAACAAATCTTAGTTCGACGATTCGTGATTCGCTTATGGAATTACTAAAACAAAGTTTCAGGCCGGAATTTCTCAATCGTATTGACGAAACAGTAATTTTCAACCGGCTGGGCAAAAACGAAATTGGAAAAATCGTAGACATTCAACTAACACGGCTGGTACAGCGGCTTGCCGAACGTAAAATTACTCTGACACTCACAGACGCAGCAAAACGCTGGCTCGCTGCTCGTGGTTATGATCCACTTTTTGGAGCACGCCCTCTCAAGCGAACGATTCAGAGCGATTTGGAAAACCCGCTGGCAAAACAGATGATCGCCGGAACTATTCGGGAAGGTGATACTGTTACTGTGGATGTTGGTGAAGGCGGGGAAAGGTTGGAATTTTTACCAGTATGAATGTAATTCTTATTTTGAGTGTTGTTGTTTTTCTTTTTTTATTTGGAATTTGGATGATCAAGCTGGCGTTAAAAGAAACAATTTTAACGCAATTACAAAGACTTAAAAAGAATGAATTTATAGTTGTCAACAAGAATGTAGTAATTTCTATATATGGCATTTTCATCATTATTACCGCTGACTATACCGGTAAAATTTATGGAAACGAAAACTCGCAATATTGGGATCAAAATCTGAATGGAAAAAATACACAGTTTAGAAATCCAATTAAACAAGAAAAAAATATTAAACGAATTAAAAAAAATCTTTCAGATTACCCAAATGATATATATAAAACGATTATCGTTTTTCCGAATAATGCTGATCTAAGAAATATAACTTCAGTAATACCGGTTATTCATGTAAAAAATTTATTTAAAACAATTATGGAAATAAAAAAGGAAGATATTCTAACAATTGAGCAAGTAAATGACATTGCAAAGAACTTGAAAAATAATTTTCAGAAGAAAGCGGACATGGACTGTCCTTACTGTTCTGGAAGAATATATTTAAAGGAACAAGGAAGTCCTTATTCTTGGTTGGCAAGAAGCGATTTATACGCTTGCACAAATAATCCAAAATGCAAATATTATCGCCGG
>WQWD01000208.1 GCA_009785545.1 Treponema sp.
AAAAGAAAAAAAGAAGCCCGACCTCCCGGCCGCATTTGCGGCAGGAAAGTCGGGTGCTTTTCCGAGAGACTTCAATCCAACTATTGTAGTAGTTGTAGAACCGTTTGACCTCTTTGATTTGCTTGTGCAAGCATGGCAGTGCCAGACTGCGTAAGGATCATGTTGGTCGTATAACGGACCATTTCATTGGCCATGTCAGTATCACGAATACGAGATTCGGCTGCTTGCGTGTTTTCTGCTCCAATGTCGAGGCTTCTTACCGCATGTTCTAAGCGGTTCTGGTAGGCTCCAAGATCAGCTCTTTGTTTGTTGATGATTCTCATCGCCCTGTCGAGAGTTCCAATGGCACGGTTTGCACTGTCCGGTTCGGCCAGTGAGATAAAGGTATCGTCACCTGCATCGCGGATGCCGAGGCCTGCCGCTGTCATAGTGCCGATAAACACTTGTGTCCGTTGATCCATGTTAGCTCCGATATGGAACCACATAGAACCGGTAACCACATTTTCGCCAACTGGGCGGCCAAAACGACCGGTCAACATATTCATTCCGTTGAATTGGGCGTGTGAGGCAATTCTGTCGACTTCAGCTACAAGCTGAGAAACTTCGACTTGAATATACATCCTGTCCTCTTCGGAATAAATTCCGTTGGCAGCCTGTACCGCTAATTGGCGTAGGCGGTGGATAATGTCCTGAGATCCCTGTAAATAACCTTCTGCTACTTGAATGAAAGAAATACCATTCTGAGCGTTAGTTGAAGCTTGATTTAATCCACGAATCTGAGAGCGCATCTTTTCTGATACAGCTAATCCAGAAGCATCATCACCCGCACGGTTGATGCGTAGCCCGCTTGACAGTCTTTCCATGTTTTTATTCAGAAATGTCTGAGTAACACCGAGTGATCTGTCTGCAAACATTGCACTTAAGTTGTGATTAATAATCATATATTCACTCCTTTGGCTTTTTCGGCGTACTATCCCTTGATAGTTTCTTCGCCGCGGCTTCCATGCCGTTGTTAAAATTCGAGTTTTCTTATGGAAAACTCGCGAACTTTAGTTCGCCAGACTTTAGTCTGAGACTTTAGCCCGATTTTGTTTGCGCTCAACGTCTGATAGACGCTGGGCATGTGCCATTGTGCGGCTTCTGAAAAACTCAAAGCCGCAGCCCTCGACCCATCGTTCCCGGAAGGGTGAGGTTACCCGAATGAATCATGACATCCAACGGACGCATATTTCATTCGGGAAAGGAATTATCCGCCTAAAACCTGATCGTATAACTCACAGACCCCATTTAGATTTTTCCCACTTCATTATTAATATCGGAATTGCAAAAAATTGCTTTAGTGAATTTATACAACCATCCGGCAGGCGGGTTTGCGAAAAGCCATATCGGCTCTAGGTCGGCTTTGAATAATCTACAACACGCTCTGGCGTGGCAGTTTAGGACTACAAAACCGAATGTCGCCGATACGGCTTTTCGCAAACCCGCCTGCCGGCGGAGGCTATTTTCACAATGGCATTTCCCCAATATATCTGCGAGGCAAAACCCAACATAATTGCCAACACCCAAACAGCTGTCAACAACACCCTCGACAAGCTTGTACGCAATGGGATTGCGGGCGGTGGAGGCTGGCAGGAAAAACATCTCCGGCGCTCCCCGCTGTAGAAACTGCGTCACATACTCGTATGTGCGCAGGTTCGGAAGCGGACTCTTCGCCGGAGTTTTTCCCTGACAGACACCGCCGCCCGCAATCCCATTGCGTACGATGTCTACTCTTCATTGATAAGTATTTTGTTTTGTATTAAGATGATTTTCATGAGTAATACCCAATCCCAAGTTGATCTGATACGTGAAGTTTTCCATTATAAAAACCGTTTTGAAGGCTCAACCATGGTTTTCAAAATTGATTCTCCTGTTACCGAAGATCCGGGGTTTCCCGGTCTTGTGAAAGACCTTGCTCTGCTTGCGAAAACCGGCTTTAAGGTGATTATTGTGCCGGGCGCTAAAGAAACAATTGACGCTGTTATGCGGCAGCACAACATCAACGCAGCCGTTGCGGATGCTCCCTTTGGCATTCCCGTTCGTGTTACTACCGCCCAGACAATACAATATGTTGAGATGGCGGCCTTCAATGCCGCAAGCCGTTTTATGACGTTTCTTTCCGGCAGCAGAGTAGAGGCGCTGATCGGCAATTTTGTGCGGGCAAGGGGGCTTGGGATTATAGGCGGAGTTGATACCGAACATACCGGCACTGTCGATAAAATATACGCAGATTCCCTCCAGCGTGTGCTGAACCTTGGGATGGTTCCCATTCTTCCATGTATCGGCTGGAGTCCTTCCGGGAAGCCGTATAACGTTTCAAGTGACGAAATCGCTCTGGCTGTGTCTAAAGCACTTAATGCGAGCAAGTTGTTTATCATCACCGTGCAGGATAGGCTGAACATTCCCACGCTTACAAAACAAGAAACAGAAGAGCTGATCAATTCCGGGCTTGAATGTAACTTGCGTGAGTTAAAGCTGGCTTTGCAGGCGAGCCGTGCCGGTATCAATCGTGTTCACATAATTGACGGCAGAGAAGAAGGCGCTGTTTTAAAAGAGCTGTTCTCGAACTTTGGTGTCGGTACAATGATTTATACTGATGAGTACGATTCCGTGCGTGAGCTGCACTCAAGAGATTTGCCGGATATTCTGCGTTTGATGGAACCGCTTATGCAAAACGGTATTCTTATCCGGCGCAGTAACGAAGAAATACTTAACAAAAAAGATGATTACTCGGTATTGGAGATTGACGGCTCGATCCGTGCGTGCGGAGCGTTACACGATTGGGGTGAAAACCAAAGCGAAATTGCCGCTGTAGCGACAGACCCGATGTATGCCAGCTTGGGGCTTGGCAGGCAAATTGTAGGTTTTTTGATCGAAAAGGCAAAAAAGCAAAAAATCGACCGTGTCTTTGTATTGACGACAAAAACTCAAGACTGGTTTGAATCTCTTGGTTTTAAGGAAGTCTCGGTAGAAAGTCTGCCAGAAAGAAAACGCTCGCTTTACGATCAAGCACGTAAAAGTAAAGTTTTTGCTTTGGAAGTGTAGTTCATAATAAATTATGTCAAGAACTGCCGTCTATTCAGCTTTAGTCCTGCGCAGCCGCCCTTCGGGGGAATCCAACAGCGAAGTTTTTCTTCTTACCGGCGAGGAAGGCATTATCAGAGCGACTGTTTTTGGCGGCGCAAAAAGCAAGCTGCGTGCCTTCGCATCGCCATATAATTCGGGGCAGGTTTGGATTTACCGCGACAAATCAAAAGATTACGCCAAGTTAAGCGACTTTGATGTCCGCTCATGGCGGCCGGGTCTTAGGGAAATGTACGACCGAACAATGGCTGCCGCCGCAGTCGCCGAAACGATCCTGTCATCTCACGGCGGCGGCGGCGAATGGGCGCGCGCTCTGAATCTTGCAACGGAAACGCTGGACATTCTTGAAAGCTCCGGCGAAGACCTTTGCGGGCATTTACTGGTTCACTTCCTGTGGCGCTGGGCCGGTTTTTTGGGCATTCAACCCGATGTTGAACATTGCGCTTCCTGCGGGCGGGGAGAGGACTCCCTTCTTTGGTTTAACGCTCATGAAGGTACGGCGTTATGTGCAACTTGCGGTACATCATCTGTATTCCAGTCCGAAAGCCAAGCTTCCGGCAATTATCGTTCGGCAAATTCGCAGCGTTTGTACTTAAACCCCGGCTGCCGCCGCTGGCTTTTGGCGGTTGGCGGGCTTTCTCCTTCTTATCTGCACAGGTTCTCTATGGATAACAAATCGTTCCATGAAGCGAAAGCGCTGGCTACTGCCGTGCTTGCAGGGGCTTTGGGAAGGCGGCTGGTTAGCTGGGAGTGGTAGTGTTAGACAATCATCGGCAGGGGGAGAGGCGTGGCTGTATCCGCCCCCTTGCGTACAAGCTTGTCGATGGTGTTGTGGGAAGTGTAACTGCAAGCATGTTTGGTTTTACTTCACAATTATGATTGTAATATGCTCTGATTGAAACTGAGAATTGTTGCCCCTGCGATTACTTGACACTTTTTCTTTTAAATAATAATATTTTATGAGGAGATTTTTATGAAAAAAACAAAGTTTATAGGTTTTTTGGCAATTTTTACGGTAATTAGCTTTACAATGATTGCTTGTGATGCTGAAAATGGTAATGGTGAATGTGCGCATATTTGGGGAAGCGATGCTGTAACGTTGCCGACTTGTTTTGCAGGCGGATTTACAATGCAAACATGTACAAGATGTCCTGAAACAAGACAGATAAATCTGACGTCTGCTTTTGGCGGACATAACTGGGGAAACGATATTCTAACGCCGCCAACTTGTTTAGTAGACGGTTTTACAACGCAAACGTGTACAAGATGTCCTGAGACAAGGCAGATAAGTCCGACATCTGCTATAGGACATAACTGGAATTGGGGGACTCATGTTGCAGGCAGCGGGCTAAGAGAATGTCAGCACTCTGGCTGTACTGTAACAGCAGGAATTGGCGATATAGGGCCTGGAGGCGGAGTAATTTTTTATGTTAGGGGAGTATTAGGATTTACCTTTTTCCAAAATGCAACAGACACAACAGGTGTAATACGCCACTATCTTGAAGCTTCTCCGGCAAATTTAGGAAGTCTTCAATGGGCAAATAACTGGTTTTTGATTCCAGGATTATCACAAAATTCAAGTGACCCAACAGATTGGGCGATTGGCAGGGGTATGAAAAATACAGAAATCATAATTGCACATGGTATCGCAAACAGTTATACGACAGGTGCTGCTACTGCTGCCCGAGGATTTGGGGCAGATTGGTTTTTACCCAGTAGAAACGAATTAAACGCGTTATTTCAAAATAGAGCTGCTGTTGGTAATTTGGGAACAGGCTGGTTTTGGTCTTCTTCGCAG
>WQWD01000209.1 GCA_009785545.1 Treponema sp.
AAAAAAAGTTAAAGTTAGCTAACCATTTCGGCACATGAAGGAATAAAACCACATGGCGAAAACACCGGAAGGAATAATAAAAGCTAACTGTTTGCGCTGGCTTGAAAAGCGCGGCATATTCTCATGGAATAATCCATCGGGGGTTATACGCATAACGCCTGACCGATGGATCCACTTCGGAAAAAAAGGATCATCGGACATCATAGTCGTACTGCCAGACGGTAAATTATTAGCCATTGAAACCAAATCCATAAAGGGCAGACTATCGCCGGAACAAAAGGCTTTCATTGAAAAAGTCCGGGGCTTGGGCGGTGTCGCAATACTGGCGCGTTCCCTGCGGGAATTAGATGAGGCGTTATGCGCAAACGGTTACACGTTTAACGATATGGCTCTTTTCAATAAAGGGGGTACAAATGCAGTTAGACATTGATTTTACTACCGGGCGGCTACGGTCTATGGCTGACGCGGTAAGGCAGGTAATTAACGGATATAAAAAAGGGTATCAGTTCCACGGCAACCAGTTACACAGCGATGTTTCCCGGATATACCCACCAGCAGCGACCATGTATACAGACACCGTGCAACGTGCCATGAGGCGGCATTGCCGTTATGCCGTTAAGTGCATTAATCAGAACAGCAGCTTATACGAGAAACAGTGAACAACGCCGCGCCGTATAGCAGGGCTTAATAAAAATATCCGCTACGGAGCGGAGGGGAAAACAACATGACAAAGGACACCGAACAAATCATTGACGAGGTAATGATTCACGCGCAGGGCGAACATAACGGCTTTTATGAGGGCTTACAGGACAGCACAATCGACCGCAGAAAATACAACGCGCTGACACGCCGCCGAATTATCGAGGCTATTCGTTTTCAATTCAAAGCAGGGCTTGAATTATCGGACATCGGCTGCATTGTTTCACCGGAAGCCATGTTCAACTTAATACAGAATTACAATGACCGTGGCGAACAGGTAACGCAGACACCGAAGCCGGTACAGTACGGAGAAGGAACACACAATGGCTGACACAGAAAAATACGATATTATATCACTGACATTTTTCAAAGACTGGCACGAGCTTGCCAAAAAATACAGACTGACCAGAGAACAATACGGCGCAGTAGTTTATGCCATGTGTGAATACAGCTTTTACGGTATAGAAACAGAGTTATCTAATGGCGCGGGTATGATGTTTGAAATGTCAAAGCCTTATATAAAATCTTCCAACAGAAAAAAACTTGAAGGCTCTGCAGGTGGTAAAAAAGCAAAAGGGAAAAGCGGGGCCCCGGAAGGAAACGATAACGCTAAAAAAAAAGAGTAGATGATGACCATGTTGTCGGGTTCGTAGAAAAATTATTTTTACAAATATGGGAACGCTGGGGAGAACCATTTTCAAAACAGTACACAATCCGCGACCGGAAATACTGGAATGAATTCTGGGATCATTGCCAGTATACAGAAAGGCAAATTTTTACAGCGTTACGAAATATCCACTACTGCGTAAACAACGGACAGTATGAACGCCGATATATTTCCGTAGACCCTTGCAAATTCATACAAGGAGGAATGATTGATAGAGGGTTAAACAGCTTGCAAGAAGAATGGGATATAAACGCAGGGGACAGCAATCAAGAAAAATACCCGAACCCTGAAAAATTCAATCATGGGTAAATCAATACACCCTATTGTTTTAATCAATACACCCTATTGAAAAAACAATAGCAATGTAAAGGTAAAGGTAAATATAAAGGTAATGGTGGTGGTAAATACACATATAAAAACACATATAAAATTGTTGTTGTTGTTCACACAACAACGAGTTGTTTTTTTGTGTGTAACAACCACCACCACTTTTTTATATATTTATATTTTAGGGAATACAGATAATCGCCATTGTTCCCCATTGTTTATCAATGCAAACCGAGAATTGGGCGAACTACTAAGAAATCCTTATATGTTGACCCGCAAACTATAGCGGATTATGCAACACTTCACGGCTATTTCTGAAATGGAAACAGCCCCAGATATTGAAACTGAATATAAAATGAATTGATACCGCTTTTATTCTGCACAATTCCGATATAAAAACAGCCATAAAATGCAAGGTTTTCCGGGGCTGGTAGTCCGGCAATGATTGAACGTGCTACAATGGCAATGCGTACTTAAAACACGCAACGGCTACCGGTATTCACTTCCATGAATAACGGCGGGACTGTTCCGCTACGCTGCCGCTTCGTGATGAGAGCATGAGACGGAACGGAATAGCGCAACAATTCCATGCCGTTTTTCAAGCCGTTTTCATTGCCGTTTCTTGTTTGAAAAATCGGGGATTATGTTACAAGGGCTTACGCCTCGCCTATAAACCCATAAGCGCAATAGAAGCCCATAGAGAGACGCAAACAGCCCCGGACTGGAAAACCTACAATGAGGCTATACCGCGCCTGTTTACAGCCCGCTATGAAGCGATACAAGGGTATTTTTTGCCCTTCCCTACTTGTGAAACATTCGATAATGTTATATTATCAAAGTCAGGGAAATAACCGGTAATAAAGGCATGAAAACCAAAAAAGACAAAGAGGAAACCATGAACGCCATAGCGCAAAGAGTTACCGCCACACCTGCCGCGAACTTTCACGACATGGCGCGGATTATCGCAAAGGAAGCCCCGACACTGGCGGATCTGAACAGCGAGCAATTAGAGCAAATCGCCAAGCTGGTAATAACCCAAAGGCTTACAAACGAACTGCACACAGCCGCGAACCTTGCCGGGATTGAATACCAGACAGAGCGCGAAACCTTTTTGAACAACGCCGGAAGCACTGACAGCAAGCACACGCACCGCAGTTACAGAAACGCGCTGACAAAATTGGAGGCTTACGCAGAGAGGGCGCATATATCGCCGCTTGAACTGACACCGGCGCGGGCTGACGATTTTATTTACAGCATGAAGGGCAACGGCGCAGCCGCTTCCATACGGCGCGATGTTGCCGCCTGTTCCTCATTCTTTACATGGCTTGAACGCAGACACGAAGGAATTAAAAACCCATTCAGAGGAACGAAAGCGCGGCCGGCAGAGAAAACAGCCAAAGAACTGACAATCCCAAAGAACGCCGCAGAGGTAAAAAAAATAATCGCTGCCCTGCCCGATTATGAAGCCGCCGCCGTGTCTGTTATGGCTTATCGCGGTATGCGGATCGGCTGGCTTCCGGGAATGGAAATAATCGGGGAACGTTTCAAAACAACCAGTAAGGGCAAAACTATTTCCGGAGCGTTACCTGATAACGTGTTATCTGCAATTAAGGCCACCGCGGTGCCGGACAAGCGCAAGCCGTTTTCCGGCATTAAACAAGAAGCATTAGCGCGGCGCATTGAATACCACATCGGCAAATTATACGAAGCGGGAAAAATCCGCGCCACTTATTCCTGCCATGACTTCCGGCACTTCTACGCGGTATCGGAATACAGCAAGGACAAAGATATTAAACGCTTGCAAGGCTTACTGTTCCATTCCGGTATTCAGATAACGGAAAGATATTTGCGAAGCCTAAATATAAAAGATTAAGGGGGGAATGTATGCCATTTTCAAAAGGGCAAAGCGGCAACCCTTCCGGCAGGCCCCGGAAAGGAAAAACGCTGACAGAGGCACTTGAAAAACAACTGAAGAAAAAAGATGAACAGGGCAAGAAAAACAGCGATGCCCTGGCCGTCGTGCTGCTTGAACTGGCAATCAAAGAAAAAAACATCACCGCGATCAAGTACGTTATGGATCGTGTCGATGGGCGGCCAACTGAAAGCATTGAATTAACCGATGGCGCGATAGACGCGAAATTAAAGGAGATCATGAATGGCGCATGAATCGTTATGTAAAACCGGAGCTATGGCAGTTACTATTCTGGAAACAATTATAAAACCCATGAAAGAGGGAACGCCGAAACAGGCTCTTACCGCGGTTATGGAATGGGCTACCGAAGCCGCGAGGCACGAGAAAACGCGCACCATGACCCATGAGGAATGCGAAGCGAAAATCATTGAACTTTTGACAAACGAAAGAAACATGATGACCGCCGATGAACTTCGGGAACGCGCGAACTTTTATCTTGCCGGTATAATGCCAAAGGAAAAATTCAAAGCCATGACACCGCAGGAACAAGATGAGTATTTCAAAAACGGCGGCAGCACACTACAAATAGGGTAATGGGAGGGAACATTGACGCTTGAAAAAAAACACATCGAGGAAATCAAAGCAGCTGCGGAGAAGATCGGCGATTATGGGAAAATTACCCTTATCGTTAGTTGCGGTATCGTTGACATCGTAACAGAGGATCGCAAGCGTATACAAAACGGCAAACACGCCGCAGAATATGACAATCGCAAATAACGGACTGGTGGCGTTATTGTCCGCAATCGTTACCCGCGCCATTGACGATATAGCCGGAACTGGAAAATGAAACGCCGGATTATCGAGTTAAAAAACACCCCTCAAGAGCCGTAAAAACATATAGACGTGTTACCACACGGCAAAGCCCCGGAAAACGCGGTAGCAGCGCGTACAGATAGGTTATAGGGCAAATCTGAAAACATCGCGGACACCGCAAATTCACAGCAAAACAGGCATGACAAGGCAGAGCCTTACGGCTTGGCTGTAACCGCGATAAAAGCCCGTGCGGAAAGCCCCGGACGTGAAGCAATACTAAAAAGCAAAATTTCCAATTGTCTCATTTGAGAACATTACTGGCTTGCGCAGGGGGGAAACGACAATACGGTTTAAGAGGAGCCTGTCATAAAAATTGTGTAATTGACCACAGTATGGTAGAAATACCAGAGGAGAAAACATGGTCATGGCACGAAAAAAGAAAGAGAAAGAAAAGGACATC
>WQWD01000210.1 GCA_009785545.1 Treponema sp.
CGCCGCCGCAGACATAGGCGAAGGCTTCTCATTCCACCACCGTTCAGGGGGTTTTATGCCCTCTTTTTCCCTCCGCAGCCTTTCGCCCTCCGCATATATGATTTTGATGGGTTCTTCTTCCTCCTCGGGTTCGTCGGGTTCGGGCGGTGATGGTTTTTCCCATGGGCCTACAGTTGCCCTTTGGAACAATTCTTCCTTTTCGGGTTCGGTCAATATTGATTCGCCTATTATCTTTTTCAATATTTTTATTTTTTCTTCTTGGGTCACTTCTGACCTTTTCTCAAACATGAGAAGTACTTCGATTCCGTGTTCCAGTCCCTTTAATGCTTCGGCTCTTGCCAATTGCTCTTGGTGTTGTATTTCTATGGGCGAAATGAAATTTTCCGGCGGGTTCCTCAATGAATCCTCGAATTCCATCAATTCCCTCATTAACCGCTCCGGCAAATCCGGGTCGTCCGGGTTTTCGAGCAGTATTAATAAATGCTCCTTTTCCTTTTTGGCAATTTCTTCTTTGATGAAGCCTTCGATATCCCGCAACATCTTTGCATAATTTTCCTCTATCTTCTTCATGTGTTCCGGGTCTTTGCGAGCCTCCTCATAATCGGTAAAATCAAATTGGTCGCCGTATCTGTATACATATTCCTTGGCTCCGACATGTTCGCCCAATATATTGTATTCGCCGAATTCGGGGTCATAATTGCCGTTTGCATCGTATCTGTCATACTCGTTATTGTATTCATCGGTGTAATTGTTGTCCTCTTGCTCTTGTTGCAACCGCTTTGCTTCCTCTTTGTCCCTTCGCATATTTTCCTTTTCGTAATATGCGTCAAGCTCCTCCTGCGATAATATCCGCGTAACCTGCTCTTGCGGCTCTCCGTATGATTTCAGCAATTCATCTTGCAATTTTTCCTCTTTTTCCTCATTTCTTTTTCTTTCCATTGGTGAAATTCCTTGCGGGTTTTCGTGCCATTTTCGTATTTCTTGCACTTCATCGAATTCTTCTTGTGTTATTACTGCATTTGGCGGACGTTCCCGCGGCGGAGAATCATCAAATGACAGCCATGTCTTTTTTATCTCGCGTTCTATTTCTTCAATCTCCTCTTGTGATACTATCGAAAAGCCAAAAAAATACAATATCGGATTTCCATTTTTGTCTATTATTGCCTCATGAAGCCATTTATCGCCGTCAGAAGCCATTTTTCCCGGTCTGTATCCCAATCTTATGCTCCTTACGCGCTCCAATAATTCGGTTTGACCTGTTCTTTCAAAGAAAGATTCGCTGTTTAAACATTCTGCATCAAATTTGGATTTTTCAACCAGCTCTGAATCGGGATTTTCTGAATCTTTGGATTCCGTTTCCGCTATGGGGGCAAGCCTGTATCTTCTGCTGAAATCCCTGAGAAAGATATAAAAGCCTTTATTGGTTTTTGAAAGGTTTTTTTCTTCAGCACTCAATTTAAGGTCGATGCCCTTTATTATCCATCTCAAATATCCTGAAAGCTTTGCTTCGTGGAAGTCTCTGACCCATCTTTCGAATCCTCGGGGTCTTACGGGAGAGCCGTCAGAATAACGCTCGGGTATGAAAATTTCTAAATCTTCATCCTCTTCCTCTTCTGTCAATTTTCGACCCATTAATTTTTCTTCGAGTTGTATCAACAGCTCCTCTTCTCTTTTTTCTCTTGACAGCTGTGTTTCGGATATTTCTCCCTCGTTCTTGGTTTCAGACCCGATTTCAGCTTTTTTTGCGGCTCTGGTCTTGATTTTTGATTTTTGCATCATGTACCATACCAATTCTTCTGTTCTTCCTACCGGCGGTCTGTCGGGATCCAAGTATTCCAATTCTTTTTCGGCTCTGATTCTGTCTTCTTCTTCCTTTTTTGCTATTATCGCCCTTGCTTTTGCCCTGTCCCTTTCCATGGCTTGCCGTATCCATCGGCGGTCTTCTTCTGATATCGGGTTCTCTTCAGGCTCAATTTTCGCTTCTTCCGTCATTATCTGCTCTTTTTCGGCTGATTCCGTCTTTTTGTTATCTTCTTGGCTATTGTCTTGTTGTTTCACCTTAATTTCTTCTTTTTCGGGTTCTTCGGCTTTCGGGCTCTCCTCAATTCCTTTTCTCTTTATACGATTCCTTGTCCCTTGCTTTTCCTCTATTAATTGCATAATTTTTACATTATTCGATATAAACTGTTCTATTATTCGATTTTTCATTGCTAATTGCTCCGCATTATCTCGTTTAGCTATTTCTGCCCTCATTTCTTCGGGTGACTCAGTTATCGGTATTTCTTTGATATGCTTTTTGCCTTCAGCCCTTGCTTTTTTTGACATTAATAATTCATATGTTTCGCTTGAGGCTATTTTATATTTGCCTTCAATTACGGCATCTCCAATATCTTGGTCTGTTTCACGGTCTTCGGTTCGCATCTTTGCTTCCCTGAGTTTTCTTGCATCCAAAGCTTCGTCTACGAGCTCTTCTTCTGCGCTGAGCCTTATTACGCCCAACAGATATCTGAATATGTCCGTGTATATTATGCCCTCCAAATGGGCAGCGTGGGCTATTTTGAAAAGATTTTCAAATTTGCTTACGGTCAACCCGACATTGTTGTAAATTCTCGGATATTGTGTTTTCATGGCTTTATCAAGCTGTTTTAATTGCGACTCGGTAAATTTTTTATCGGTGACAAAATCCATATATTCCAAGCGCGTCATGGAATGGTATGTTTCTTCATGCGCTTGCTTTTTAACCAAGACCTTGATAATCGGCTCATGTTCTTCCGATGCGCTGTGGAGGTCGAATATCTCCTCAGAAAATGTGTTTCTTGACAAATTTTTTGCTATTTCTTCAGGATTTCTTAATTCAACAAATCTTGAAATGGCAGACGGCGGTATAAATGCTTTATTTTCGTTTACATAAATTTTCAGGAAAAAGACCTTACCGCCGCGACCTCTCCTTCCGTAGGGTTCGTATGTGAAGGTTATATCAGTATATTTGGCAAGAACCGATTGGCACACCTTGAGAACGTCCCGGTTGAAAGACGCAAAGCTTTTTGCGTATTTTTCCTCAGGAATTCCCAAAACTTTTTTTAATGTTTCGATGGATACCACTCTGTATCCAAAGCCTTGGATTGATTTTAAAGCCTCGAAAAGCCATATTTGATTCCTGCTTTTAAGGCGCAAAATATTCCATAATTCGTATTTGAAGAAATGTTTTTTGAAACCGAAAAGCCAGATTACGGCATCGTCATGGGCATCAAATTCGATATACCATTCTCCGAAGCCGTCCCTGTCTAATTGACATTTTTTGAAAAAAGGGAAACGCTCCTCCTCTTTTCTGCCTAAAGGCAAACCTGTTACTTTGCCCAGCATATCATCAATAATGCCTTTGAGATAGGTTATATGCACTCTGCTTTCAAAGCCCATGATTCTATGAAAATCTTCCAAAGGGAAGCGTACGCGTCTTGTGGCTATATCCAATGGGTTTATTTTGCTCAGGTAGATATTGAAAAGGCGTATTTCTTGGGTGCTCAGATCTCTGGGAAGGAAATTATTGAGGACATTGCGCTTTGTGACGGTAAAATTGTTTCGCAATGTCATTTCTCTTTGAATGTAGCGGTCTTTTTTAGATGCTGTTGAATCTTTTGATAATTCGGGCGATAATTCTGACAATTCCGGCATCCTTTCAAATCTCCTTTCGATTCCATAATTTACAGTTATTGAGAAAGAAATTGGTGTTTTTTGAAGATTTTCCATGACATTTTAGCATTCTTGAGGCTCTGTGTCAATTTATTTTTTGTTGTTTTAAAATGGATTTAATGGATTGAAATGTATTTAAATTTTCAAATATGGCTTATGATGGAAAAAATATGTCTTAATGTGTAAATTATGGACATTTAAGTCATATTGAAAGTTTGTTAAAAGTCTATCAATAAAAATTTACAATTATCTGTATTAATTAGTAATAAAAGACAAAAACGAAAAAAGTTATCCACAGAGTTATCCACACTCATAAGAAACTAACCCAAGATATTTAAAAAAAAACAGCATTATTATAAGATAAAATCATCATTAAGTAGAGAAAATCTACTCATGATATATTTTATAAAAAAAATATTGCTCATATTATTAAGAAAATCTCCTCATGATATGCCGCTTTTTCTTTATGTTTGCTTCGCGTATTCTAATACCTAAATAATTTATATAAATATAATAAATTAATATATATATAAAGTCAATTGGTATATATTACATAACAGCAATAAGTAAAAAATTTAATATAAACTACAATAAATTTTTAAAAAAATCAATTATTAAAACATATAATATTATTATACAGACAACTGTTAAAACCGTTTTTTTAAAAAAATCGGTTTTATAAACCGATTTTAAGGTTTTAAGGTTTTAAGGTTTTGAAAAACATTTATATATACAATTTACGAAAAATAAGTAAATATATCAGTGCTTACCACAACAAAAAATAAAATAAAATAAGACCTTCCAAAATGTAACAAAATTCCCATGAAAAATAGTCCAAAAAATATTAAAAAATCCATAAAATCTAATTAAAACAATTGAAACCAAGAAATTCAAAAAATACAGAATTAATAAAAAAAGCCAATAAAAGCAATAAAAATACAGAAAAATTAATAAAATTCCAATAAAATAAAAAAAAGTTTGAAAAATACAAATGATAAAAACCCCCACAAAAAGACAATAACCACTTCCAGAGAAATACAAGATACGCATTACGCAATCTTTAAACAGCTTTATTCCGCGCCGACTGCTAAATTTTGGAATAAATCTAATCTGAAGACGACCTATCCCCCGATTTCTGCTCAACCAACTCCCAACCAAACCCCCAAATGCCC
>WQWD01000211.1 GCA_009785545.1 Treponema sp.
CTTACATCTAAGAATAAGGATACAGCTGGGATTATGAAAAAACTGTTTAGAGGTTTCATTTTATTTGCACTAATTTCATTCTCATCTGTTTTCGCTGTTTTGGCTGTCGAATATTGGGAAGCCCCTGAACTTCTTACCAATCAGGAAGGAAGATTTCCGGTAAGTGCGTATTCAGAAAGACTCGCCGTTATTGCATGGCAGGAAGTAACACCTATCACTAACCCGAACAGCGAGATCGCTCGTTCTATAAACATTCATCTTGCCGTCAAAGAATCGGACGGCACATGGGAGCAAAGAGGAGTTATCGCAGGTCCGTTTGCCTTTTCGGGAAGATTAGATCAACAACCGCCAATTACAAGCATTGTTGTTGATAATATGGACAGAATTATAATTGCCGCTGCGGCAGGCGGCATGGAAACAGAAATATTAATTTCTGAAGACAATGGATTAAATTTCCAACGGCACAGAATTCACATGGGAGCTGAAGAGGCGGTTGCTCCGCGCCTTTTTGTCCGTGCTGACGGAGGATACCTTCTTTTTGTTACAAGAGGAGCAGGACAATACTTATCTATTTTTTATTCACGATCTGATGATGGAATAAGCTGGTCGTCTTTTGGAGCTTTTGCTCCGGAAAACCCTATGTCGTTTGACTTCCATCCAACTCATGCAAGCGTAGGAAACAGGGATATTGTATTTTTCCAATCTCTCACGCTTGAAGCCGGAGTTGTATCAGTTTTTCAGCTTTATTTTAAAACAAGCAATAATGGCGGCAGAACATGGACACAGGCCAGACGTTTTACTACATTTAACGATCCCGTTCAACCGCAGCCATTTATAAATAATTTTGATAACCAGCGGCCTCACCTTACAAGGTTTGGAGATGATTTTTTTCTTGTTTGGGAAAGGCGTCATCTAACTCAATCTCCTAATATTGTCGGTGTCACAATAAATTCTAACGGAGAATTAATCGGACAGGTTGAACGAATAAACAGCGTAGATGCATCCTGTAATTATCCAATTGCTTTTATTTATGATGATCAGCCAATTGTCGTTTGGTTTGATAATCGCGGCGGAAATAACGGAATTATTATTGCACGGCGAGGGGCAATAACATGGGAAAACAATATTCTTTCCGCTGCAAACATCGAATCGTCTTTTGCCAGACCTATTGTCAGCCGGAACGGTGCGTTTATTTTTTGGCAAACAACAACGGGAAACACAGGGCGAATCGTCAAACTTGCTCCGGACACTACTGTCGACAGCCCAACAATATTTGCACATAATTTCACACCAGGTTTAGTTAATCGCGGAGAAATAGCCCGTGTCTCGTGGAATATACCATGGGATACGTCAGGTATACGAGGTTTTTCGTGGAGTTGGGGACAAGACGCAAATGAAATTCCGCCTGAAGAAGTAATGGTCTTTAACATAGGAACCACGGCAAACTTAAATCTGGAACCTCACGCAACCGAAGATGGTGAATGGTTTTTTAATGTTCGTTCGCAGGACTGGGCCGGTAATTGGTCAGAGCCGGCAAGAGTTGTATTTCACAGAAAAACCCAGCCGCCTTCGATATTGACGATACAACCGCCGGAAACAGACGAACACGGATTTTTACTTTCCAATAGTTTCAATATGTTATGGCAAGCCTCTGACGATCCTTTTATTGCCGGTTATACATGGAGCCTTCAATTCTTGGGCATAAGTGCGGCAGCCATGTATGATTATGCGAGAATCAGCGCTCCTCCACCCAACATAATGGGTACTAACACATTCGCAAATCACAACAATATCGACGATGGCGTTTGGGGATTTACAGTAGCGGCAATTGATCAGGCAGGCAACATTGGGCAGCCCGCAAATATTATTTTTAGAACAAACAGATTTATCCCGTATACAAACATAAGTTTTATTGATGCCAGCCAAGACGAACAAGGCGTACTCTCGATCAGATTGATCGGACGAGGCTTTTCAACTAACGGGACAATAACAAGAATAGCGATTCAGCAGGGAACATCAACATATTACACAGAAGATTTTATAATTAATTCCGATCGAGAGATTTCAGGGATTATTTTTGAACACATCAGCGAAGGTAGTTACTCATTAAGAATCGAACACTCTACAAGAGGCTGGCACATTGCGGCTCCGTTTATAGCAGCAGCAAGGCCCGGAACAGTTAAATTCGGAGATCATTCCCATATATGGAGATCTGTGTGGAATATAATTGACCGGGGAATAATAACATTTAACCCAATAAATCTGCTTTTTGTAATATTGGGAATTTTTTGTTTACTCGGCATTATCGGAATTATCAAAGGAATAATCGGAATTATTGCGGAAGGCACTGCGATCAAACAGGAAGCTTATGCAATCATATCAGGAGGTTTTATGCCAATAGAAAAAAAGAAGAGAATAATAAAAAGAGGAAAAGGCCTGGCTTTTAAGCTTGTTTTATATAACAGCGCCGGAGCGCTTTTGATAGTTTTAATGCTTTCCATCCCAATGTTTGTTATGATGACAAATACTCAACGGGAAACCCTGTTAAACAGTTTGTTTGATCGTTCCACTGTTTTGTTGGAAGGAGTAGTTGCCCAGGCGAGCACTCTTTTACCAACAGCAATCGCAACAGAGGGACAGCAAGGTATCTTCGAAATAAACAGTCTCCCTATTCAATCTTTGGCTATTTCCGAAGCAAACTACATTACTATCATAGGTTATGGCATTGGTTCAATTCATACAGATCATGTTTGGGCATCAAATGATCCTGACATCACATCAAAAATTGATACAGTCGAATTGACATCAGGAGAATCCCGATTCAACGATGGTATGGTTCAGTACCTTGAAGAAATCAGCGTGGAGTTAAACCGCCTTGCGCAGGAAAGAGTTGGAGGACTTGCAAGAAGCATTGCCGATTTAACACAGGAAGCGCTTGCTATGCCGATGGTCACTGAGGCAGATCTTGAACGCCTCAGGTACATTGAAGTGGCAATAAACACATTGAGAGTTAGTTTAACAGAAATTCTGGCGCAGGTTTCCGAAGAGATCGGCTCGTATCCTCCGTTTTTCAAAGACCGCATTGCCAACACTCCGGACAATAAACATATTTTTTATAAACCTATTTTTTACCACCAACCCACAGATGAAAACTTTTTCCGAGGCTTTGTTTTACTCGAAGTCAGTTTAGATTCGATCATCAATGAAATATATGCCGAGCAAATTAGGATCTTAACCACTATCCTTATCGTTGCGTTTTTTGCGCTGGCTTTCGGGATAATCGGCGCTATCGTTTTGTCAAACTTAATTGTATTATCACTTCGCAAGTTAGTCCGTCATATCGAGATAATTCGTGATACAGAAGACAAAGCCACACTTGCCGGAAAAGACATTCAGATTACCACTAAAGACGAAATTGCAACGTTAGGTAACACGATAAATGACATGACGAACAGCCTTGTAAAAGCAGCTCTTGCTGCCTCCGATCTGTCAATCGGTAAAGAAATACAAAAAAAGTTTATCCCCTTAGACTTGGACAATAACGGCAATAAACACACATCAGGTATGAAAAATACTCCTAACCTTACATTCTTTGGATATTACGAAGGAGCGAAGGGTGTATCAGGAGATTATTTTGATTATTTAGATTTAGACGGACGTTACTACGCACTTATCAAATGCGATGTTGCCGGTAAAGGTATCCCTGCCGCACTTATCATGATTCAAGTAGCGACCATGTTCAGGAATTACTTTAAACAATGGAAACCCGGCGGAAAAGGAATGAACATAGAAGAAGTGGTTTATCAGATAAATGACTTTATCGAAGAATTGGCGTTCAAAGGCCGTTTTGCCGCGTTCTCTCTCTGTCTCTTTGACTCCGAAACCGGAATCGTGCGTTTCTGTAACGCAGGTGATAACATCGTCAATTATTACGATGTTTCCGAAAACAAATTAAAAACAATTGAGTTTCCGCAAACTCCTGCAACAGGCGTACTTCCCAACATAATAATTGAATCGTCAGGCGGATACAAAGTACAAACAATTACAATCGACAAGGGCGACATCCTTCTGCTCTTTACAGACGGCATCGAAGAATCAAAAAGAAGATTCCGCAATAAGGAGTTTAAAGAAATCATCTGCACCGAAGGCCCTGTAGATACTCCGCATGAAAACCACTTAAGCGGACAAGCCGACGAAGAACTCTCCGCTGATCGTGTAAAAGACATTATCAATGCGGTAATGGCACGTCAGGTTTATACGCTAAAGAAATACCACAACCCCGAAGGCGAGATGGATTTACAGTTCGACTTCTCCACTTGCGAAGGCAGCGTTGACGAAGTAATCATGGCTCTTGTTTCGGTAGAAAAAATGTTCCGATGTTACAAGCCTGAAAATGCAGGAGAAAACGCCCGTGTTCTGGTAGACAAAAAAGTCGATGAGTTCCTAAAAAATCACTTTCTCCAATACAGACGTTATTGCGCTTACACGCACGAATACCACGAAAATCCGTCGTATATGTATTACACTCACGTTATGGAAGACGAGCAATATGACGACCTTACCATATTGGGGATAAAACGGAAGTAAAAATTTGACGTTTTGGGCTAAAAATCGCCAAAAACCTCTTGACCTTTTTTCATTTTTTTTTCATAGTAGTAAATATACCTGCCAAGTGGCAGGTATATTTTATGACTCTTGCATTTGTAGAGGGTCTTGGGCCGCTAGCTCAGTTGGTAGAGCATCGCCCTTTTAAGGCGGTGGTCGGAGGTTCGAATCCTGCGCGGCTCAGTAAGTACAGAAAGCTTCATCATTGGATGAGGCTTTTTTC
>WQWD01000212.1 GCA_009785545.1 Treponema sp.
GATAAAATGACCAACACCCAAGAGAATTCTCGCAAAAAAACCGAGGTTATATATAACTTTTTTAACAAATTCTACAGGGTTTTGCATGACTATATTATAATAAAAATAAACAATTATTGAAAGGCTTTTTTGCGACATCTTTTTACATTATATTTAATAATATATTATCAGGTATGACCGACATCACCCGCAGAATTATCAAACAAATTCTCGCAATTCCCAAGGGCAATGTTTCCAGTTATCGGGATATTGCCTTGAAAGCAGACATTCGTAACGGAGCGCGCCAGACTGTAAGGATACTCCACTCCATGTCTGAAAAATACAATCTTCCATGGTACAGGGTGATCCGTTCCGACGGTTATATTGCTTTAAAACTGGAAGGGAGGGAATTACAAATCGCATTTCTGCGCAGTGAAGGTGTTGAAGTTTCCGCAGACGGGCGGGTGGATATGGAGCGATTTGGGTGGTAGGTACGTACCGCTATGGGTATCTCGGTGTTCTTACAAATCCTCTCTTAATTGGCGGCGCATATTTTTTGTTCTTACTTCTTCAATGTTTAGGATTTCCCAGCCTGCTTCTTCGAGTCTAGGGCGTTCTTCATCCAAATGTTTAAGAAAACCCGAATACCCGCCATACATTTCGATAAGTTTTGCTTTGTTTTCCCTAACTTCCGTTATGATTTCATCCTTGTAACCCGTCATAGCGATTCCTCCATACGACCAATCAAATCTTCTGGTGTTACCAGAAACGGTGTCCATAACCCATGTTTATCATTATAGGTTCTCATCTTTGAATATGTGATATGCCCTAAATGGGCACAATTCCATGTAAGGAGATAATCGACACGAGCGACAACGCAGGTTGCCAAATGAAGGCAATCCAGTTTTGCTTTTTCCGGAATCTTTAGAAGCGATTGATAGACATCTGCCAATTCAATGATTCCCTGCGTTTTAGGTAAAACAGGGATACCAATCAAAAATGTTTTTCGGCGCTCGGCAGCCTCAGCATCACCAAGCTGGCACTCTTTCAGAACTTCCTCACCTGTAACGAAATCATATTCATGCTGTCCTTGCTCCCAAAACAGCCTCGTCGCAGCTTGTTTGCCGGCAACAATGATATTCTCACTTGGTTTTGCGGTAGCATAACTTGGAATTGTAGTTTCAATATATACGCTTTTCTTTTCGCTTTCCACCATAAATACCCCAAACACCATAATTTTTTACCATAAAAACAGCTTGAGCAATATTTTACACAGCTTAAATTAAGCTATACCTATATATCTAAAATTTAACCTATATTCCGTGCTTTGGCAAGGTGTAAAAGCATGGAAATCAATTTTCATTTTATTCGTATTTTCCTGCTGTTGCAAATTGTTCTTTTATTAATCTCTAATTTTCCTCTTTATGAATATTTCATGATTTGATTTCTTTTACAAACTCTTCGATTTTGCTGTCGTCAATCGTATTTACATATTCTGATTTCTTGGTTACAAGTTTTATAATAAAACGTTCAAAAGTGCCCGCTTTTTTGGGATCAAATATTCCGCCTAAATGACTTTTGGCTTTTGCTGTTTGTAAGATGTCTTGTGAAAAATTATTATTATAAGTTGTGTTATCTTCTTTTGTACTCATTCCGCAAATAAATAACCCAAGTTTCCTTTGCCTAAGTTTCCCCGCATTTTGCGAAAGAAAACGCTTTGTTTCTTTTAGGATCATCCCGGCGTAGACAGAGCTTCCGATGATAACGCAGTCAAAGTCCTCAAAAGACGGGAAGGGGCTCTGTTTTAAATTGTGAAGAACTGCGCCTTCAATTTTGCTTGCGATACGCGCGGCGACTTCGGCGGCGGCTCCATTTTTAGTCGCGTAAAAAATAATTGTTCTCATTGTTTATCTCCTACTTGACAATTTTAGACAAATAATCTAAAAAGTTAAAGTAACTTAAAGGGGCCTTTAGCTCAGTCGGTTAGAGCTGCGGACTCATAATCCGTAGGTCCGGGGTTCAAGTCCCTGAAGGCCCAATGTCTGACACTATTTTCCTAACGAATCTCGCCAAAACTAAATTGGGAAAAGACTCAATTTTAAACATCTGTGGCGGCGGTAAAATACTGATAATCAGTGATCTTCACATGGGATCCGGCTCCGTCGATGATCTTAGTTATAATGGAGCGATGCTCACCAATATCCTCGAAGAATACTACTTCAAAAACGGCTGGTACTTGGTCTTAAACGGCGATGTCGAGGAGCTTCACAAGTTTTCTTTAGATTATATCCGCGAAAAATGGGCAGGGCTTTATATGGTGTTTAATCTTTTTGCCCGTGAAAACAGGCTCTATAAAATAGCCGGAAACCATGACGAGCAGCTTCTTGCAATAAGAAACACAGGCTATCCCATTCATTCGGTTATTAAAATCGAAACCGGAGTTATTCCGGCTTATGTGTATCATGGCCATCAATTATCATCGGTTTATGGCAGGTTTAATCGCTTTCTTGGAATAGGAGCAAGATATCTTTTAAAACCTTTTCGTATTAAAAATATTTCCGCCGCGCGCAGCCCTTACAAAAGATTTAGCATAGAAAAACGAGCCTACGCTTTTTCTATCAGAAACCAATGTCTTTCGATTATCGGACACACTCACCGGCCTCTCTTTGAATCCTTGGGGCGGTTTGACTATATCAAATTTGAGATTGAAAAACTTTGCCGTGAATATCCTGCGTCAAGCGGCGAGGAGCGTATCAAAATTGAAAACGAAGTCAGCGCCCTGCGAAATGAACTTGGCAAATTAAAGAAAAAAGAACGCCGGGATGTCCACCGCCAAAGTCTTTACGGAGACGAACTGCCTGTCCCCTGCCTCTTTAACTCAGGTTCCGTATTGGACAAAAAGGGAATAAACGCAATCGAAATGACAAACGAAGACATCGCTTTAATTTATTGGTTCACCGAAGGAAAAGGCAAAAAGTTTGTTACAAGGGGCGGCTACGAAATCGAATACTTGGACAACAGCCCTTACCGCCGTGTTGTGTTAAATCAAAATAAACTTGACTACATTTCCGCCTGCATAAAACTGCTTGGCAGCTAAACATAATCAAGGCACAACTCCACTGCAACCACCCTCCACATAATCACCTTCGGTCGCCAATTCTAAACTTGACAAATTTGTGTCCAGTCAGGGCAGGGGCAGGCTCTCAGAAAAACATTTTCGCCGCTCCCCGCAAAAGAAACTCAGCAATTAAAAATATTTTCATTGCAATTCCAATTTATTTGAGGCTTTTCTATTGTCTGCTGAGGTTCTGGAGCGGACTCGCAAACCGAAGGTTTGACGGCGACTTTTTCTGAGAGCCTGCCCCTGCCCTGACTGGACAGAAAGTTTTCATTCAAATCAGAATTGCTGATCGGGGGTATAATCACATTGATTTTTTTTTTGCTTTTTTCTACAATAACTTATGCTGTCAAAAATGCGTAACATCGGGATCATGGCTCATATTGATGCCGGAAAGACCACAACATCGGAAAGAATTCTCTTTTACACCGGAAAAAGCCATCGTATCGGCGAGGTTGATGACGGCGAAGCAATCATGGACTGGATGGAACAAGAGCAGGAACGAGGCATTACCATCCAAAGCGCCGCAACTACCACTTACTGGAATGGTTATCAGATCAATTTAATTGATACTCCGGGTCATGTTGATTTTACTGCCGAAGTCGAAAGATCACTTCGAGTTCTCGATGGAGCTGTAGCAATTTTTGATTCAGTCCGGGGAGTGGAACCTCAAACAGAAACCGTTTGGCGGCAGGCCGGCAGATACAAAGTTCCGTGTATAGGTTATGTGAATAAGCTTGACAGACTTGGAGCGGATTTTTTCTTTGTGCTCAATGATGTCCAAAGCAAATTAAAAATAAAAACTATAGCGCTTCAGATCCCAATCGGCAAAGAAAGTACGTTCGAAGGCGTTATTGACTTAATCGAAATGAAAGAAATCCATTGGGAAGAAAACGGCGGGGACATGAACCTCTTGCCAATTAAACCTGAACGTGAACAAACGGCACTCCAGTGGCGTGAAAAAATGATCGATACCCTCTCCAGTGTTTCGGATGTTATCACAGAAAAATACCTTGCCGGCGAAGAATTAGACCCTGCTCTACTTCGGGCGGAAATCCGTGGGGCGGTAATTAAACGTGAAATCTTGCCGATGTTCGCCGGAGCTTCCCGCCGCAACATTGGAGTTCAACCATTAATTGACGCTGTCGTTGATTATCTTCCGGCTCCTGACGAGGCGGCACTAATAATCGGACACAAGCTAAAAAAAGAAGAAATCGAGGGCATCAACATCCCGTGTGATCCAAAGGGACAGCCTTTAGGGCTGGTTTTTAAAATACAAAATGACAGAGAAGCCGGAAGCCTGTGTTATATCAGAATGTATTCAGGTTTTTTAAAATCAGGGCAGCCGGTTTATAACATCGGAAAGAAAAAACGTGAACGGGCAAACAGAATTTTACGAATGCACTCAAATAAATCGGAAGCGATTGACATTTTGTCCGCAGGCGACATTGGCGTAATTATCGGAATGAAACTTGCCCAAACAGGCGACACAATTGGCGGCGAAGGCTGGCCTGTTCTGTTGGAAAAAATGCAGTTTCCCGAGCCGGTCATTTCAATCTCGATAGAATCAAAAACAATTTCGGATCAGGACAAGTTAAAAGAAATTCTCAATTTGCTTTCAAAAGAAGATCCAACTTTTACAATCAGAGACAACGAAGAAACAGGTCAATTGATCATTTCCGGCATGGGAGAGCTTCACCTTGACGTACTCGTTAC